>JACNLN010000091.1 GCA_014381485.1 Fidelibacterota bacterium | reverse complement strand
GGACAAGCAATGATCAGTTCCATAGGGAGTCTCTGAGCTAATTGAAGCCATGAATGGGAGACATTGGTGCTATCTCCTACAAACACAACTTTCAGATCCTCCAGGTTACCACGATGTTCTAAAACAGTGAAAATATCCGCCATTACCTGACAGGGGTGATTGTAATCTGTTAATCCATTGATTACCGGAATTGTAGCATGTTCCGCAAGCTTTAGAATGTGGTCATGGTCAAACACTCGAGCCATAATCATATCGTTGTATCGCGATAGAACCCGGGCTATATCTGCTATAGTTTCACGTTTCCCAAGACCGATATCCGATGGCGATAGATATAGAGCATATCCCCCTAATTGGTGAGCCCCAACTTCAAACGATATCCGGGTTCGAGCTGATGGTTTTTGGAAAATCATCGCTAAACTTTTTCCTTGAAAATAGTGGTGTGATTTACCTTCCTTCATCTCTCGTTTCAACTTGGCAGCCAGATCAAACAGCTCGTGAATCTCTTCACTACTAAAATCGGTAATTTGTAAAAAATCTTTTTTCAATTATAACCTCCGCCCCAGCTGAATGAAACCTTAGTGGTTAATATTTTCAGTAACTATCACCTTTTTTCACGATACTGATATCACAGAATGTACCTACTCAAGTCCCTATCCTTAACAATATCAGCAAGCTTTTCCTTCACCAACTCTTTGGTAACGGTGATTGTTTCATTCTCCTCACCTGATTTTTCATAAAGTATATCTTCCAATAATGTCGTCATTACTGTATGTAATCTACGGGCACCAATATTTTCCGTTGCTTCATTAACCTCCGTGGCAATTCCAGCGATTTTTCGTATAGCAGCTTTTGTAAATTTCAATGTAATTTTTTCTGTTTCAAGCAGTGCCGTATATTGTTTGATTAAGGCATTTTGTGGATGAGTGAGGATATTCACGAAGTCTTCAGTTGATAAATTGTTCAGCTCCACCCGTATAGGAAACCGTCCCTGCAATTCTGGTATCATATCCGATGGACTGGAGTTATGAAAAGCCCCTGCCGCAATAAAAAGGACATGGTCAGTTTTCACGACACCATATTTGGTGATGATGTTACACCCTTCCACGATGGGAAGAATGTCCCGCTGAACCCCTTCACGAGACACATCAGGTCCTACTCCACCTGTCTTTCCAACAATTTTATCAATCTCATCAAGAAAGACAATCCCGGATTGTTCCAGGCGCTCCTTAGCCAGTTTACGGACTTCTTCATGGTCAATCAATTTTAAGGCTTCCTCAACTCGGATTATCTCTCGAGCTTCTGACACTGTGGTTCTGCGTCTCTTCTGTTTTCTGGGAATGGAACTGCCAAATATTTCCTGTAGATTCATTCCCATTTCCTCAATCCCGATAGGACCAAACACCTGCATAAAAGGAGTAGATTCATCTGGAACGTCAATCTCCACAATCCTATCTTCAAATTTGCCCTCTTCCAATTTGCTTCGCAATTTTTCACGAGTTCGTTGACGTCGTTCAGCTGTTTCCGATGATTCACCCTTTCTCTGCACCTTTTCATCACCAGGAAATAAAATATCCAGTAACCGTTCATTAGCCATCTTCTTAGCAGTGGTTTGTACCTCTTGTTCCTTCTCTCTCCTGACCATTGAAACTGCCAGGTCCAACAGATCCCGAACGATGGATTCTACATCTCTGCCTACATAACCAACTTCGGTAAATTTAGAGGCTTCAACTTTAATAAACGGAGCTTTTGCCAGTGAAGCTAATCGGCGAGCAATCTCTGTTTTCCCCACGCCTGTCGAACCGATAAGAATGATATTGTTGGGGATAATTTCTTCCCGTAATTCCTCAGAAAGTTGCTGCCGTCGCCACCGATTCCGAAGGGCAATGCCAACTGATTTTTTTGCCTCCTCCTGCCCAACGATGTATTTATCCAGCTCTCTGACTATTTGTTTCGGCGTCAGATCCATTATGTCAACTCCAGAATTGTTAATTGGTCATTGGTATAAATGCAAATATCCGCAGTGATTTTTAGGGCTTTTCTCACCACCTGCTTGGGACTGTACTTCTTCTCCTCAAGATAAGCTAATGCTGCAGCATGGGCATACCCTGCCCCAGAACCGATGGCAATTACAGGTCCGTCTGGTTCAACCACATTTCCATCCCCAGAAACGATGTAACTGCTTCCCCTATCCATCAGGGCTAACATAGCATCAAGATGGCGAAGGTATTTGTCAGTTCTCCAATCCTTCGCCAATTCCACAACCGATCGCTGAAGTTGACCACCGTATTCATCCAACTTTGATTCAAATTTTTCGAAAAGGGTAAATGCATCTGCAGCAGCGCCAGCAAAACCACCTAAAATCTCATTTTTACCTGAGGTGAATTTCCTCACCTTCACCGCCTTCTGTTTCAATTGCATATCACCATGGGTTACCTGTCCATCACCACCCATAGCTGAATTTTTACCCAGGCGAATACCAAGAATTGTCGTGGAATGAAATATCATTTTTTTCCTCCCTCTTCAATAGCGAGTAACCACCGAATTTAATGGTAAATCTACTATGTCACCATTGAGAATCTATTTTCAGCTGTAACACCACCATCAAGTACAAAAAATGATGGTCTTCGACAGATTCTATTTTGCCTGTCCAAGATATCGCAGAAAATCACCATCGGTAGTCAACACGAGGATAGTCCCCTCATCTATTACATCTTTAAAGGTTTCCATTGTCTTATAGAAACGATAGAATTCTGCATCACTCCTGTATGCTTCTGCATAGATATCTGCTGCCTTGGCGTCAGCCTTCCCTTTAATCTCCTGCGACTGTCGGTATGCTTCTGAAGTGATTTCTTTGAGTTCCCGTTCCCTCCGGCCATTCCAACGTGCTGATTCACCTGCTCCCTCAGATCGAAAACGCTCAGCAATCCGATTTCGTTCCGAGATCATTCGATTGTAAACCTCAGTCCGAACTTCTCTGACATAGTTGATCCGTTTAAAACGGAAGTCCAGGATTTCTATTCCAAGATCCTCTGTACGCTTCTGGGCTGCGTTAAGTACTTCCTCAGCAAGCTTGCTTCTGCCCTGTTCAATTACCTCGTATTTCTCAGGTTCTATTCCCAACACCTCTTCTGTTACGGCAAACTCACGGTTGCTGGAACGTACCACTTCTATGAGGTCGTGGCTTGCCACAATGTTGCGGACCTCACCATCAAGAATGTCGTCAAGCCGTGATTGAGCACCTAACTCATCTCGCAACCTTTCAAGGTATTTAAGCGGATCAATAATTTGCCAGCGTGCATAGGTGTCAACATGAATAAATCGCTTATCCCGCGTTGGTATCTGATTCGGATCACCATCCCATTCAAGGAATCGTTTGTCAAAGTAATTTGCCTTCTGGATGAAGGGTATTTTGACCTTCAAACCGGAAGTATTGACAGGATCTCCCTTTGGGTCACCAAACTGCGTTATTACAACTTGCTGGGTTTCATCGACGACAAAGAAAGAGCCTCCGACGACCATAATACCCAGAAGAATTAAGGTAGTGACAACGATCATTACAAAGTTCTTCATTGTTTTATCTCCTTTCCCAGCGGCAATAAAGGCAGGACACCCTTCAGTTCTTTATCCAGAACAATCTTCTGCTTCACATTGGGATAAACTGCACCCATAGTTTCAAGAAAAATCCGACTTCGGGTCACCTCTGGTGCCCTTTTGTATGCGGCGAGTAAGTCCTTGAATAACTCCGCATCACCTTTAGCACGATTGATACGTTCAGTCGCATATCCCTGAGCTCTCTGGATCACTTGTTCTGCTTCACCACTGGCACGGGGAATGACACGATTATACTCAGCTTCCGCCTCGTTTATCATACGCTCTTTCTCCTGCTGTGCCTGATTTACTTCGTTGAATGCCGGCTTAACCTTATCAGGTGGATTTACATCCTTCAGCACGATCTGCTCTATTTTGAGCCCTGTATCATACTGATCACAAAGTTCCTGAAGTTGCTTCTCAACTATAGAGGCAATCTCCTGCCTCCCAATCGTCAGGACCTCGTTGATGCTCCTATCTCCTATTATCTCCCTCATGACTGCCTCATTCATATCGCGAAACGTATCGCTCACATGCCGGACCTTAAACAGGTACTTATAAGGATCGCTAACCCTATACTGGGTCGTCCATTCCACCGTTGCTACATTGAGATCGCCAGTCAACATCAGAGACTCGCCAGTCGCTCCCCCTGTAATATACTGAGTGCGAACCCCAGGCCGTGCTGTTCTGAAACCAAATTCCTCCTTCAGTTGTCTCTGGACTGGAACCTTATCTACTGTCTGGACTGGGTAGGGCCACTTGAAGCGAAGTCCTGGTCTCACCAAACGGGTGTACTTACCAAAAGTCAGCACCACCCCAACTTCCTCAGGAGCCACTGTGAATGCTGAACTCCATAGGAGGAGGAATACTACCAGAATAAGAACGATAGCAATCCATCCTATATTAAATTCAGGGATTTTGATTTCTCTATCCCCGATTACTATTTTTTGAGCCATTGTTATTCTCCTTTGTTTAAACTAATATTTTTCCACAGGTCAAGCGACATGTAATCATAGACTAAAAGCTTTAAAGGGCTCTCCGTAATCGTGCTACGGAAATTTTCATCTGCTCCCGATATTTTGCCACCGTTCGGCGAGCGATAGAATATCCTTTCTCCTTCATTAATTTCGCCAGCTTGTCATCAGAAAAAGGATGCCTCTTATTCTCACCAGCAATAACCTTTCTCAACTCTTCCTTTACAATCTTTGTTGATATCTCTTCTCCTTGCTCAGTAGCAATTCCCCCTGAAAAGAAATATTTCAATTCAAATATCCCGTATGGTGTCTGAACGTATTTCCCGCGTGTTACTCGACTGATGGTGGAAACATCCATATCTATCAGATCTGCCACATCTTTCAGTACCATTGGTTTTAATGACGATATTTCACCATCAAAAAAATCGGGTTGAAGATGTATAATTGCCTTTACCACCTTCATAATTGTTATTTGCCTTTGCTGTACTGCTTGAACAAACCACTGTGCTGATTCCATCTTTTTTTTGATAAATTTTTTGACATCCAAATTTGAATTACTATCTAAATTCATCATACCCAAGTAAGTCGGAGATATCTGGATATCGGGAAGATTTGAATCACTCAACGTAACAACAAATTCACCATCTACCTCTTCAATATCAACATCAGGAATAATGTATTCAGCATCAGAAGTTGGAGGTCCTTCCCAAGGTTTGGGATTCAGGTGAGAAATCTCATCGATAGCTTCATTCAATTCATCTTGACTACACTGTAAATCCTCCATCAATCTCTCAAATCGCCTGTTGGCAAAGTCATTAAAATGATCAGACACAATTTTTAAGGCAAGATTGTTGCCTCCCTGAACCTCCAATTGAATTTTTAGACATTCCTGTAAATCCCTCGCTCCGATGCCTACAGGATAAAGTTTTTGAACTAACTTAAGAATATCTTCAACCTTTTCATCGGGCTCGTTCAACCGATCAGCAATGATCTCTAATTCTGTATCCAGATATCCATGGTCATCGATATTCCATACAATCTCTTCACTAATACGTCGTTCATCCTGAGAGATATCGAGTTGGTGAATCTGAGTAATAAGATGATCAATAGGATTCAGCCGTTCTTTGATGGGTAAACCGGGATTTTCCCTGTTTCGCTCATATCTCGTACGCAGATTAAAATCTTCAGGGCTATTCAAAATTTCGTCCCATTCTATGTCGTCATCTTCTTGAGACTCTGAGACTGTATTTTCCTGTTCTACTTCTTTCAGTTCGAGCACAGGATTATCTTCCAATTCCTGAGCAATCCTCTGTTCAAGATCTATTAAATTTAGCTGTAGCAGGGTTGTCTGAAGAATCTGCTGCGGAGATAGCTTCTGTTTTTGCTCTAATGACTGTTTTATTTCTACCATTTATTTAAGTTTAAATCTTTCACCAAGATAAAGTTTCCTCGCTTCAGCGTCATTTGCCAGATAATCTGCATCACCTTCTTTCAGTATCTGACCATCATACATTAAATATGCTCGATCCGTGATAGCAAGAGTCTCTCTGACGTTGTGATCTGTAATAAGCACTCCAATGCTTCTCTCTTTCAACGATTGAACTATATTTTGTATGTCTTCAACAGCAATTGGATCCACACCTGCAAACGGTTCATCAAGAAGAATGAAATCGGGATCCAGCACCAGAGCTCGGCTGATCTCGGTACGACGACGTTCTCCTCCAGAGAGATTATACGCTTTGGACTTCCGGATATGAATAATAGATAACTCATTTAACAAACTTTCAAGTTTTTCCTCCTGCTCCTTCTTCGTGAGGTCTGTCATTTCAAGAACAAGACGTAAGTTGTTCTCCACAGATAATTTCGAAAAAATGGATGGTTCCTGTGCCAGGTAACTGATTCCCATCCTTGCCCGTTTATACATCGGGAAACTTGTAATTTCTTTGTCTCCTAAAAATACACGCCCCACCGTGGGAGCTATCATACCAGTGATAATATAAAAAGTGGTGGTTTTTCCAGCGCCGTTGGGACCAAGTAAGCCAACAATTTCCCCTTTTCGCAACTCAAGATTTACCTCCTTAACAACGGTTCGTCTTCCATAATTTTTACTGAGGTTATTTGCCTTTAAAATTGTCTGTGTGGATTGATGGCTCACCAGAAATCACCTCCCCCTCACTCCCCACGGATGCAAAATTTTCCAATGGGTCAAATCTACATTTGATTCAAATCCTATCCCAAACAGGGTGTCCATTGATTCCGTAGTTAACATAATCGTGTCATCTGTAGTTACCCGTCCTTCTTGATTGTCCCAGTAAAGTGAATCGGTATAAAGAGTTACTCCACTGTCAGAAACTACAACAACATTCCCAGTGGCAGAAAGATTGTCCGTTGATTCAAATACAAACGCCTTTTCCGATTTCAAATTGGACATATGTTTCTCCTCAATGGAGAAAAAGTCAGCATCCACATCTTTATCAAGGATTACCTTTTGTTGATTACTATATTTTGCAAGATGTCCTGCTCTTACTACAGCCCGCTTTTTCCCTTCTTTCGTAATGATGATGGTAGTTCCCCAACTCTCCTGGTCAGGAAGATTTTCCCGGCTGAGATTCCCGACGCTTTCATCCTGTGAGCTACAAGCAACAAAATAAATCCCAAAAAACAAATAAATAACCAGACGCATCACATAATTCCTGACTTCAAAATGTCGTGGATATGAACTATACCATTCGGTAGCCGATCATTTTTCCTACCCTTATAAACGAACAAACTTGTGATAGAATATTTTTCCATCTTTTCCAGTGCATTGATGGCAAGAGTATCTTCAGTTACCCATTTGGGGTTTTTTGTCATTAAAAATTCTGCTGTCTTTGCGAATATATCTCCACCCTGTTCAAGGCCTCGACGAATATCACCATCTGTGATAATCCCAGACAATTTCCCGTTATTCTCCGTCACAATGGCAACTCCGAGTCTCTTAGCACTAATGGTCAAAAGGGTTGACTGGATATCCATATCCACGTCGACAATCGCCAATTCATCCACTCTATGCATAATTTCTTTCACTGTTAACAATAACTTTTTCCCCAGAGAACCGCCGGGATGAAGTAATGCAAAATCCTCCTGCTGAAATCCTCGTTTTTCCAGCAGAGCAACAGCTAAGGCATCCCCCATCGCCATAGTAGCTGTAGTGCTTGCTGTGGGAGCCAGATCAAGGGTACATGCTTCACGATCCACACTGGTATTTATCACTACATCAGCCATATCAGTAATAGTTGAATTCATTCTTCCCACGAAGACAATGACTTTTACCCCAAGTCGTGATATCGCCGGCATCATCTGGACAATTTCAAGGGTTTCACCTCCGTAAGAAATGGCAAGAACAATGTCATTCTTGGTGATCATTCCCAGGTCTCCGTGAATAGCTTCACCCGGATGAATAAATTGTGCTGGCGTTCCTGTACTGGCAAGTGTTGATGCAATTTTTTGAGAAATGAGTCCCGATTTCCCCATCCCTGTTACGATGACTCGCCCTTTACAATTAAAAATGAGATTCACAGCTTCATCAAAACTACTATCAATTCGATTTTGTAGATTCTTCACAGCTTCTGCCTCAATCCGTATTACCTCTTTCCCAACATTAATATTCTTACTGCTCCCCATAATCTTTACCTCTCCTATGATTATGAATCATTTGTTGAAAATGCTTTATGGCAGTGTCATACTTTCCCTGAAGTTTCAGAATCATTTCTATGGCTTCCCTAAAAGCCCCTTCGCCCCCTTTCACCTCTGTTACATATTTTGATTTCTTTTTTACATCTGAAACAGCATTGGCTGAAGCAATAGGAAGTCCTACTTTCTCCATCACTGGAAGGTCAATAAAGTCATCCCCAAGAAAAGCTGCCTCGTCATCAGAAAAATCGTATTTCGTTTTTAACTCTTTATAAACCTTTAATTTATCTATTTCACCCTGATAGCAGTCATCACTCAAACCAAGTTCTTTCGCCCGTGCTGCAGTTGCCGGAGAGAAACGTCCTGATAGTAACACAATTTTCAATTCAGCACTTCGGGCAAGTACAACTCCCGCTCCATCGAGAATACTAAATCGTTTAAATTCTCTACCATCGTTACCCTTGTAAATGGTACCATCCGTCAAAACCCCATCTACATCTGTGATGACAATCTTAATTTTTTCAGCTACACTTTTTAGTTCATTATTCATATCAAAACGCTATCTCCCGAATATTTATCAAAGATCTTATCAATTTCTCCGTTTGATCAAGTGGCCACTGGGTAGCGGCATCGCTTTTTGCATGAGCCACATTATCGTGCACTTCCAGAAAGATTGCGTCACATCCTGCTGCCACAGCCGCTCTCGCCAGCACGGGAATCATCTCCCTATCACCACCTGTTTTTGATCCCATTTCCCCGGGACGCTGAGCACTGTGAGTGGCATCAAAAACAACTGGATAACCTATCTTCTGGATTATAGGTATTGATCGCATATCGGAAATGAGAGTGTTATACCCAAAGCTGACCCCGCGATCGGTAATGATAATTTGGTGATTCCCCGTTGACTCAATTTTTTTAGTAATGGGTTTTACATCCCAAGGAGCAATGAATTGCCCCTTTTTTACATTGATGGCAGACCCGGTTTTCCCCGCTGCAAGAAGAAGACTGGTCTGTCTACATAAAAAAGCGGGAATCTGAACGATGTCCACAACCTCAGCAACAGGAGAAGCTTGACGCGGTTCGTGAATATCCGTCAAAACAATAACATCCAGCTGTTCCTTCACGTCCTGAAGAATTGCCAAACCATCATCCAGACCCGGGCCCCGAAACGAGTCTACAGAGGTACGGTTCGCCTTATCAAAAGATGTCTTAAAGACAAATGGTACTTCCAATTTCTCTAAGAGGTTCTTCAATGATTCCGCCATTTTTAAACAGTGCTCCCGTGATTCGATAACACACGGACCTGCAATGACACACAGTTTTTCACCACCAAACTCAATATCTCCCACTTGAATCTTCATTTAGTTTTCCTGTATTTTATGGAAGCTTTTACAAATTCCCTAAATAAAGGATGAGCTTTCTCCACCCGACTTTTAAGCTCAGGATGAAACTGGCTTGCTACAAACCAGGGATGATCCTTCAATTCAATGATTTCTACAAGATTAAGTTCTGGATTGCTACCGCTGAAAATCATCCCATGATTGCCAAAAAGTGTTTGATACTTATTGTTCACTTCATACCGGTGTCGATGCCTTTCTAAAATCATCTTTTTTCGATAGGCGGCATAGGCTCGAGTGCCCGGTTTCAACTTACATGGATAGGCACCCAATCTCATTGTCCCCCCTTTACTCTTTACTTTTTTCTGGTCAGCCATCAGGGAAATAATGGGGTCAGGCGTCTGTTTTTTAAACTCGGTGCTGTTCGCCTTCTTCAGACCACATACATTCCGGGCAAACTCAATCATCGCACATTGAAGTCCCAGGCATATTCCAAGACACGGGACCCTGTTCTCCCGGGCAAATTGGGCACACATGATTTTCCCTTCAATTCCCCTGCTGCCAAATCCCGGTAATATTAAAATTCCATCTGCTTTACTTAGATGTTGAATGGCATCTTCCTGGCTCTGAATATCTTCTGTATCCACCCAGTGTAAAATTACATGAGCATCATTCTCAACTGCAGCATGAGTAAATGCTTCAATCACACTCTTGTAGGAATCCGGCAATGAGGTATATTTTCCACAGAGGGAAATGGTGACTCGTTGAGAAGGATTTTTAACTCGATAAACAAAATTTTCAAGCTTTGATATATCGTGATCAGTGTCGTCTAACAAAAACTGATTTATAATAATACCAGTTACTCCCTGATTGTAGAAGACCAGCGGAACTTCATAAATACTCTCCACATCAATTGCTTCAATAACGTGATTTGGATGAACATTACAGAAGAGGGCGATTTTATCTCTCACAGATCGGGGGATGGGATAAGCCGTGCGACAGAGGAGAAGATCCGGATTTAGACCGATTTCCCGGAGTTTCATCACGCTATGCTGAGTTGGTTTTGTTTTCAGTTCTCCACTGGTTTTAATGAATGGAACCAATGTTACCTGAGCAATAAAACAGTTTTCTTTGCCCAACTCCATTCTCATCTGACGGATGGTTTCAAGAAAAGGAAGACTTTCAATATCACCCACTGTACCACCCACCTCACAGATGACTATTTCGAATTTTTTAGGTATGTTGATGGCTTTTATCACCCGTTTGATTTCATCGGTGATGTGAGGAATCACCTGAATCGTCTGTCCGAGATAATCTCCACGACGTTCCCTGTCAAGAACAGCCTGATAAATCTGCCCGGTTGTGGTATTATTGGCAGCACTCATTTCGATACCGGTGAACCTCTCATAATGCCCAAGATCAAGATCCGTTTCAGAACCATCATCAAGCACAAAGACCTCACCATGCTGGAAGGGATTCATCGTGCCGGGATCTACATTGAGATAGGGATCGAGCTTCATAATGGTTACGGAAAACCCCCGACTTTTCAGTAAATAACCGATGGATGCCGAAGCAATCCCTTTGCCCAATCCTGAAAGCACACCACCCAGAACAAAAATGTACTTAGTAGGTTGTTTTACCATAATGTTTCTCAACTAATTTCAAATCTTCCGGGGTATTAACAGTGATTCCATCGTAATCGGTTACCACCACTTTTATCGGGATTCCATTATCCAGAGCCCGCATTTGCTCCAGATGAGATTCCTGTTCATTTTTCGTTGGTATCATACTGGCAAATTTATGAAGAAATTTTCCATCAAACACATATAGTCCTACATGCTTATAAATGTTATTCTTTGACTCATTCCCACTGTATAACCTAAAAAAATCTTCCGCAAATCCATCCTCCGAAACTTGAACCTTAACCGTATTGGGATCTTCCCAATTTTCATCGGACAAAGCAGTACTTGCCACTGTGCCCATTTTCAGAGATTCGTCTTCTAAAAACGGTTTCAACGCCAGATCAATAACATCAGGATCAATGAAGGGTTCATCTCCCTGGATATTCACAAAGATATCAGCATTGCTGTTCTCTGCAACTTCAGCCACTCGTTCTGTGCCGGATTTGTGGCCAGATGAAGTTATTCGAACCGGTATTTTTAAAGCTTCCAACGTGAGTTGAACGCGTCTGCTGTCAGTTGCAACAACAACAGAATCGAGTAGATTTGTCCTGCAAACCTGCTGGTAAACCCGTGCTACCATTGGGATTCCATTGATGGGTGCCAGAACCTTGCCCGGAAAGCGGGTAGACTCGTATCTCGCTGGAATAATACCTAAAATCTTTTTCTTTTTCACCATACTGAACTACTCACTTTACAATAATCGTGCCAATACAAATTTAGGAGAATGTATTTCGGGAAACAAGGAAAAGGGTACAAAAACAG
>JACNLN010000001.1 GCA_014381485.1 Fidelibacterota bacterium | reverse complement strand
TAATACTTCCAATCCCAAATATTTTTCCATTGGTTGAAAATCCCTGTCAGAATGCAGCAATTCAATTTTATTTTCAATACAAAATGTGGCAATGATCATGTCAATAGTTTTCCATACGGTAACTCCCTTTTTTCTCAGCAGGCTGTAATTTTCCGCACTTTTAAACGCGATCTCAAAACCACCCAGTTCTACTTGAATTAAATGAGAAAACAATTCTTTTACGATTTTGTATTCTTTGTCTGCACGAAATCCCTGCAGGATTTCCGTCAAAATAAGATCACCAATTAGAACAGGTCGCTGGGTAATTATTTTATCCAGTAGATCTGTTTCACGGTAATCAACACCGTTGAAATAATCCACCCATACAGATGTATCTACTAAAATCAATCGTCTCTTCTCATCTGCTCAAGATTGCCTTCCCAGTGGAGTTTACCCCGCAATTTTCTGAATGCCTTTTGCTGTTTTAATAAGACAAGCAAACGTAAACCTTCTTCCACCACAGCCCTTTTGGTTTTGAATTGACCCAGTTTCATCGCTTTCTTCATCAGGTCATTATCAATAACTATATTGGTTCTCATCAGATTGCTCCTTGTGTATGATATTTGAAATTTATACACATTTTAATATTTTTACAATATTTCTGTTTCTTTATCGGTGATCTCTGTCAACCTATTGAAGATATCATTACAAAATTCCCTGAACCGGTCCTTTTACATAGGAACTCCTCTGGAGCAGGGATAGGCAATGGATTTTTTCCCTAAGCACTTGAAACAGAAAAGGGCAACGACCGAAATCGCTGCCCTTTTAAAACCACTGTTGAAATTTCTTTACTCCAAGAGTTACATCTTACGGGTCTGATGAAAATTACCAGCAACTATTTATATTTAAAGAAGAAGTGCTCCGTAACAGTAATAAATCCGTCGGTTGCTTGCCCACCCTCCTTCTGATGGAGCAGGCGGGCCTGCCCGCCATCCTTTGAAGGGTATAGATGGTGTGGAGGAACGTTTGTCCTGCTTGAAAACTATAAAAATATTGGTGAGAAATATGGGCTACTCATTTTCTATCGTGATAAAAAGGGAACCACCTCGCCGCTTTATCAGAAAAAGGATGGTTTCATCAGATTGATGATCCACAATAGCTTCTCTGAATTGCTTCTTATTTGAAATTTCGGTATCCCCAACACGTTTGATGATATCCCCTCGACGAATGCCTCCCTTTGCGGCTCTACTGTTTGGCGCTACACTAATGACGATGACTCCCTCTTCATCGTCAATGCCAAAGTCTCTACTATTTTGTCTATTCAAATTTTCCACTTTTAATCCCAGTGTTGAGGGATAACTTTTTGAAGATAATTGAAATGATTCATCAGAAGGAAGTTCTTCTAATGCAACCGATACGTTTTTTGATCTCCCCTTTCGGATAATTTCAAGCTCGGTCCTGGTACCCGGGCGGGTTGTGGAAACGAGGGTTTTCAGATGGGCAGTGTCTCTCACCTTTTTATCATCAATTTTCACAATGACATCTTCAACTTTCAATTTTGCTTCCTCAGCCGGACTTTCATCAATGATCCCTGTAATGATCACACCCTCTCTGGAGTCAAGTCCAAGAGCTTTTGCTATACCATCGTCCACATCCTGGATATAAACACCCAGCCAGGCTCGAATTACCCGCCCTTCCTGAATTAAATCATCCATTATCTTTTTGGCATAATTGATGGGAATGGCAAATCCAACCCCCACATTTCCCCGGTTAAATCCACCCGTAGCAATAGCTGTGTTGATTCCCACCATTTCTCCATCCAGATTTACCAGCGCTCCACCACTGTTACCGGGATTAATGGCAGCATCCGTCTGGATAAAATCCTCGTAACTCGTACCATTGATAATTCTGCTTCGGCCTTTCGCACTGACGATCCCTGCCGTAACTGTGTGACTCAAATCCTTCGAAAAAGGACAACCGATGGCTAAAACCCATTCTCCCACTTCCAGTTTATCAGAATCCCCTATGTTCACCGCAGTAAGGTTTTCAGCTACAATTTTCAACACTGCCACATCGCTCTGTGAATCGGTACCGATTATTTCCGCTTTATATTCCCTCTCATCAATAAGCTGAACCTTAATTTCTTCCGTTCCTTCAACCAAATGGTTATTGGTCAAGATGTAACCATTATCATCATCTATGATGACTCCCGAACCCAAAATATGGCTTTTGGATTCTACTTCGGGTCCAAAATGGAACCGAAAAAAGTCATCACCAAAAAAATCATTAAAAGGATGTTTGAATCCCTTTACAACCTTTTCACTGGTAACGGTTACGACAGCAGGATTGACATCCTTTACAACTTCTGCAAATTCTTTACTCAATTCCTTAGTTACAGGAATTCCCGAAGTTGCCATTGATATCAGAACAATAATGCTCAACGCAACTGCAAACGATTTTTTCATATTACCTCCAATTTTTCCCTTTTATGATAAACAAAACAAAAAGTTTCGTAATAGTCCAGCTTAGATTATTG
>JACNLN010000035.1 GCA_014381485.1 Fidelibacterota bacterium | reverse complement strand
ATCCAGACAAAAGAACAGTAAAAAGCACCACCGTCACCCCGCCAGGAGCCTGACAGGATTACCTATAACAATGTGTGATGAACTATAAACTTAAGTTAGTAGAACAGGATAATACCATTATCACTCATCTTTGAATAACTTATCCAGTTTCTCTTTCGTCACTTCCCTGACTGTTTCCTCAGCTTTTTCTTTAATATCTTCTGTTACTTTTCCAGTCTTCTTCTTAATTATTTCGGACGTTTTTTGAATACTCTCCTTAATTTCTTCTGGAGAGGTTGGAATATCTTGACCTGTCCAGACCAGATATACAACATACAAAACCAGTAAAAATGCAATAAAAATTGCCAGTTTCAGCAACCGTTTGAAGACAGCATATACAATCAAAATAACCAGAACAACAGCTGCAGCTAAAAATACAGGGTTACTCGTGAGTTGTTCTATTAA
This sequence comes from Fidelibacterota bacterium, assembly GCA_014381485.1. Taxonomy (GTDB): domain Bacteria; phylum Fidelibacterota; class Marinisomatia; order Marinisomatales; family CAZVFT01; genus JACNLN01. Next base: position 2,073 of record JACNLN010000035.1, on the reverse strand, counting down.
GTATTCCATTTCTATTTATTCTCCCATTTTGATTTTTTGAATATGTAAAGTTTGTCCAACAAATATTTTATCCGGATCCTTAATGATATCCCTGTTGGTTTCATAGATTTCAATCCATCTGACACCAGAACTGAGGTGTCGCTCCGCCAGTAGCCAGAGACATTCACCGGTCTGAACCTGGTGAAGAATGAATTCCATCTTCGAGGATTTTTCCTCCACTGATTCGGGTACCGAGACAGCTGCAATCTCTACTACGGGATGCCGGATTTTTTCAACGAAAGAGGTAAATTCGAATTCCGGGCTGTTTTCCTGATCGTGGCAGCGGATGCACTTCTCTTCCGTAACCATTTTAGATTGATTCTGTGATGGTTCTGTCAGATGAGCCCCCGTAACGTAATGGCATTCGATACAATTGACCGTTTTCAGTCCGGTAGTAATGTTGTAGTTCAGATACCCATCATCTCGACCAAATCCCGTGGTATGACAGGCTAGGCATTGGGGACTTTTGTGCTTGTGTTCAGACTTTAGCGTTTCAAACGAGAGAGCGTGAGGTGTGGTCTCCCAGTGATCCAATTCATCTGAGTGACAGGTTCCACACCGATCAGGAGATGCTACCAGAAACTCCTGGGGAACGGGGGAAATTTGCTCAACCCTTTTTCCTGCACGCCACCGACTGAGACGATTGTATTCAATGATCATATCCACCATAGTGGGATCGTTGGGAAGAGAAATATCCATAGGAATTAGCTGTCCTTCATAGGAATGGATTTTACGGGAATCCTCATCGAACACCAATCTCAATTCACCCACATAGTAACCATCTTTCCCTGCCTGAACTATGAGGGTATTCCCCACTTGTTCAGGTACTTCAAGCACCGTCTGAGTATGACTGCCCACAATGATATCAATTCCCTGAAGTGTTTTCGCCAGCTCGCGGTCTTTTTCAATTCCCAGGTGAGATAACAATACAATAATATCTACTTTTTCCCTCAATGCAGTAAGTTCACCCAGTAAAACTTCTTCATAAGAAGTTGTGGATACAGAATTCTGTACATCTTCAGAATAGAAGCGGAATACCTGTGGATACATCACGGAAAGGATCCCGAAGGAGATGCCGCTTCGCTCAACAATAATTTTACTATTCACATCGGGGAGTTCGGGTTTTACCAGATTCGTGGAGACAAATGGTAATTTAGAATCTTTTACCATATCCTTAAAAAACTGAACTCCGTGAAAGAACTCCTGATCTCCCAACCCAACCGCATCATAGTCAATCAGTTCCATTCCACGAAAAGCGATACTATCCTTCAGCATGTTTTTCGTGGCTGAAAGAAAATCACCGGCATCAACCACAATCGTGTTGGGATGTTCTTTCAACCATTCTCGAATGTAGAGAATTCGCTTTTCTAGAGAACCATACTGTTTCACGGGACAGAGACAGTTTTCCAGTGTGCCGTTGGTATTATTGGTATGGAGCAGATAGACTTCGGTGTCAATAGCCTTGGCAGTCTCCAGAGAAACTGCAAGAAGGAGTAAAGAAAGCTTGAGTAATATACACCTCATAGATTCAAACATAGTACATCGAAATATGAGTGTAAAGATGGGATATTTCAAGGGGATTTTTTCCTGAAAAATTCATTAACGCAAAGATGCACCCGTCAGTAGCTGGAAAGGAAGGTGCAAAGTGTATAAAATTAAGAAGATAATCGAGCATTTATATTCAAATAACATTTTAAAATTGGGGTAACCTATCAGTCAGGTACCCGATTGATTTATCAGGCTTTCAACTGAAGCTTCAACGCATAATTTGGCATGCCAATCGAAGCTTTAGCGCAGATTGGCGGAGAGAGGGGGATTCGAACCCCCGATACCCGGTTAGGGTATACACGCTTTCCAAGCGTGCTCCTTAAGCCACTCGGACACCTCTCCTGATTCTTCAAAAACACTTTTTATTATAATTAATGGCTATGTTCTATGAAACAACTGAATAAACACATAAATCAATTTGTAGCCCCGTCCTTCAGGGCGGGGTCAAGAATATGAACAAACGTTGTTACCCCGATTTTTTCGGGG
>JACNLN010000054.1 GCA_014381485.1 Fidelibacterota bacterium | reverse complement strand
TTTTAATAATTGAGGTGGCAAGGAATACAAACTGAAAATACTTTTTTGTAATAATAGAGGACAATAGCCTAAATAAACACCACAAAATCAATCTCACCGTATAAAGGTTAGCTGAAGTCAGAAGATTAACACGTTAAATGAAAACAGGCACCCACCTTTTTCTTACCAAATAACTCGTTGAATAGTTTACAAGCCTTTTTGGTGGGTACAGCCCTAAATTCGATCCCTTTTTGAGAAAGCAATTCTTTTAGATCTTTTTTGGGAATCATAAGTCCACTCGCTCCCGTTCCCGCTATGATAATATCTGGATGGGTATCAATGAGATCTTCAATATCTCTTTCAGACAGTCTGTGCCCTGTTTCCCTCCACCACGAATCCTTTATCCTGCCGTCGGGGAAAATGATCACATCTGAATGGTAAGTTTTTTTATCAATGACGATTCTTCCAAAAGAGTAATTTTCGATGACCATCTGTTCCCTCTTCTCTATTGGGATAATTAATTATTTACAAAAGAGGAACATCACAATATCGCGTACCTATATTCCATTTGTATAACTATTCTTTGATTTATTTACTCTGAAGGTCACACAGGATTCCATTGATTAGTAAGGTTCCTTTGAAAAAAGTATATTTCCTTTTGGAGTCTTTTCCATAGCCAAGCCCTTCAGGGCTTGGTTTTTTGATGAAAAATAAGTCTGGACGCCGTTCACGGTGTTAAAGAGATAACATGCTGGTTCAACATTATCATAAGGACGTAAACGCCCTCTTGTTGGTTATCTTGCATCATGATCCCAGCCCTAAAGGACTGGGTTACGGATAAAACCTTTTTCATTGGAGTGTTTGGATTTATTAAAGTAAGCGATATTATGTCCATAACTTAAACAACTTTAACATTTAGGTACGCATTACTGTGATGACCACAAAAGATAAATAATGACAAAATTATTATTTCATCAGTGAAGTTTATAGACACTCCCTCCAATAAATTCACGAAGGAGCGAATCTCCCGGGATGATTGATTCATCATCATATTGCTCAATCTGATCAAGCATTTTATAAATCCTTTTCGCTCTGATAAATGCATCTACCCTTTTCGGGTCGTCCTTCCATTCCGAAATGAAAGATGGAAAATAGGAGTTAGTATATTTTTTAAGGAACGGAAATTCATAAGGAAGTGCGCCGTTAAGAACATAATTTGCGTCTTTGATAAAAGGAATAATATGTTTGAGTTCACTACTTCTTACATAATGCCAGTGACCAATAGTTTGCTTGGGATCATATCCCCGGTTGGCGTGATCCCTGATAATCCTTCTCAAAAGCCTGATATCAGTCCAGCGGATAAAGTTACCATCATTATCGCGAAGCTGTGAGATTGTTTCTATGTACACTTTAAATTTCAGCTGGTTATCAATTCCTCGAGTTAATGGTTCATACAGACCATGTAAAGTATCAATAAGGATAACCTGTTCTGGAGCAACCGATACCTCGTTCATATTATCATGCCTTTTTCCGTGCTGAAAATCGTAATATGGCATTTTCACTGTATTCCCATCAACAAGAGCTTTAAGATGGTTATTGATAAGGGTGATATCCAAAGCTTCGGGGGTTTCAAAGTCATAATCACCATGTTCATCCCGGGGATGAAGTTCCAGATCGAAAAAGTAATGATCAAGATTTAAGGGAACCGTTTCAACTCCCATTTCATTCAGCCACCGAGCTAATTTTGCTGTGGTGGTTGTCTTTCCAGAGGAAGAAGGACCCGCCACAATAATCAACCGGATATGATCCTGCTCTGATGCAATCATCCTCGCAGCTTGTTGGACACTTTCATCATAAGCCTTGTTTGTCGAAACTATTAATTCTGGTAATTTTCCTTTTCTAACAATTCGATTCAATTTTTCTATTGTTTCACAACTGTGATCGATATTCCATAGAAGTGTTTTATACATTAAGCGATAGGGTAATCTACCATCCATACTGCTACCTTTTCCTCCACTTTCCCGTTCCCTTCTGCGATATTCTCTATAAAGAATGAACGCTTTGGCAGTCCTGGCATGACCGTGTTCAATTAATACTTTTTCAATAATATTCTGAACCTCCTCAACAGAAGGCTTATCAGTAGGGTGAAAACATTCATTTAACATGCTAATAACGTTTTCTGTAATGTTTTCACTAACATCTCTATCATGTCCTCCCACAGATGCTGCTGCTCTATAAATGGCATTGGTGATCTTCTCTCGATCAAATGGAACAATTTGATTATCCCTTTTTACGATCTGGGTTATTTTTGCTTCTGTCGTCATACTGTAATACCTCTAATTTTTCTCCCTGTAATTTAAAAAATATATTTCTCTCTCCTTACTGGAAACTGCCCATTAATATTTCCAGAGATCAAAAAGGTCGGACAAGCTTCGAGTTCTAAGTACCGTAACGCAAGGAGTAATCGTGATGCAGGGGTTTAGCAAGGTCCGTTGTGTTACATCAACCATAAGTAAAAACAAAGAATTTGTAAAGAGAATT
>JACNLN010000060.1 GCA_014381485.1 Fidelibacterota bacterium | reverse complement strand
CTGCTGCACAGGCGCTGGATTTTAGGGACTTCAAACCGGGCAATGGAACTCAGGCGGCTCACAGCGCAGTTCGAAAGGCTGTAAAACACTTGGACGAAGATCGACCGCTCTATACTGATCATAATAATATGATGGAAACAGTGAGAAAGCAGATAATTCTTCAAGATGTCGAAGATACGGTAGGGGAATTAAAAACTTATTGAAGGTGGAATCGGGTTAGGTTAATATTGAAGGGGTTCAAAATGAACCCCTTTAATTGTTATTACATTATCCCCTTAAAAAACATGTCTTTCAGTAACCTCAACTTTCGTGAAGAAGGTTTTATTATGTCCCCGTACTATCATTGTGGCATGGGAATCTCAATTTCAGAGGGCATAATCTGGACGCTGTCCGGATCTGCTGAAATGTAACTGTTGCTCCCAAGGTACAAAGAAAAATTTATTTTTTCAGGATTCAATAAATTTTTACCCGTCAAAACATTTTTATTGTAATGGACGGCAACCACTTTCCCTACAAAGAAATTATGGTCTCCAACAGGGTAGCGATGGACTAATTTACATTCGTATGCAGCGTAGGCAGATTCTATGGTTGGGCAGTTAATCACTTTGGATTTTTCAAGTGGGATAGAAAACAGCTTTACCTTATCGTAATCCCGCCCTGAAACCCGACCTGTGCCGTGGATGATATCGATATGTTCCATGGATAAAAAGTTACAGGTGAACTCTTCGGAATCTACGATCATGTCGTGAGTAAATCTTTTCGGATGGATGGAAACGCCAAAAAGCGGGGGGCGAAAACTTAGACCCGCATTCCAGGCTGCTGCCATAAAATTGACTTTATCTTTCCTGCGTGCTCCAACAAGAGTCACGATGCAGGGATAAAATTGATAGTATCCGGAAATGTCTTTTGTAATCATTGGTTTCCCCCGATTATTGAAGGTTGATAATTAAAATAATTGCAATAAAGTTGAAGTCACAAGACTCAGTCGCATTCGGAGCCAGCAGAGCCTTTTTGTAATCGTTTTTGGTATTTTGCAAGAGCAATTTCAAGAGCGTCTTCGAGGTTAACATCAAACTGATTTGCCAGCGTAATGAGTGAGAACAAAGTGTCACCTAATTCAGATTCTATTTCTTTCCCAAATTCAATTGGTTTCCTACCATAATCCGACATTTTTAACACTTCTTTTGCAACTTCTCCTAATTCAGATAGCAAGTCCAATACCCTGTGTTCAGGTGGTGATTCTAAATTATAATCTTTGCAAAAATCTCGTACTTTATCCTGAATTTTCTTCATGTATCGTTAATTTAGTGATTTTAATTATTTCAGGAAGTTCTACGAAGGCAAATTAATTGGAGTGTTCATAAAAATTTTTAGGATGTTTTAACCTATTTCGGGTGGTACAAATGTGAAAATATTTTACAGGAGATTAGACCAATTTTGAGAGTTAGATTTTGTTACTTTATTTAGCAGCTCAGCGTAATGTTATTCCCTAAAAGGGACTAATTCAATCTTCAATGACCTTGTAAACCTTATCCTTTTTCCGCACGTGTTGGCTGACCTTCAGACCGATGCTATCCCCTGCTTTTGCCTCTGAAATATCAGCGTGCTCAATCTGCAATGATTTCACAATCTCCTCAAAGTCAGTTGTGTGACCTTTAATATGAATGGTGTCTCCTGTTTTAAGTTTACCTTTTGTCATTTCTATGGCAGCTACTGATATTTGGCTAAAATAATTGGAGACAAATCCTATTTCTTGTTCTTTCATGATCAACTCCTTATTGATATCTGGTTATATTGCAAATTTATGCAAAAAATCAATCAAATGAAGAATTGATTTCTGGATGACAAAATCGATTTACTCTTTCTCGTGAACCATTGGGACGAAGCGGACAGGAATGGACTTTTTTGTGGATATTTCTCCTTGTTTATCCTTTTCAACGACAATTAAGTCCTGTCCCCACCACTGAGGTCCCACAGGAAGAATCATCTGCCCTCCAGGTTTAAGCTGTTCCACTAGTTTCTCGGGAATTTGTTCAGGAGCTGCAGTGATTATGATCCGGTCGAATGGTGCCTTTTCTGGCCACCCTTTGTATCCATCTCCAATTTTTACAGAAATATTATCATATCCCATCTGCTTCAACCGTTTTCCAGCTTCTTGTCCGAGTTCAGGAATAATCTCGATGGTATAGACGTGTTTAGCGAGCTTAGATAAAATAGCTGCTTGATATCCTGAACCGGTACCAACCTCAAGGACCACGTGCTGGCTGTCAGGTTCAAGGAGTTCTGTCATTAGAGCAACGATATATGGTTGGCTGATAGTCTGACCGTGCCCGATAGGCAAAGGACCGTCAGTGTATGCCGCGTGTTTGAGATCCTCGCTCACGAAAAGATGGCGGGGAACCTCCTCCATAGCCCTGAGTACATCCAGATTCTTAACCCCCCGGGACTTAATCTGGTCTTCAATCATCATGATACGTTTTTTCTGATGTGCTGGAGAATCATATATCTGGCCTAAAAGAATATGAGGGAAAATAAGAATAAATCCGCTAAGTAGGACAATTTTATGTGCTTGATCAAAGGACATTTCATAGTTACCTCCTGCTTTAAGATATAACAAATTTATTAATTGGTCAAGGTAAAGCAAAAAGAAGTATCAAAATAAATATCATATATGAATGTGACACTGTTTATAGCGGAATATTAAGTCAAAACTAACAAGAAGATTTGTAGTTAAAATTAAATCATCATAAATTTTCGCCTATTTATTGAGGTATAAAAACACCTAAAAAGGCTATATGATTAACCAATGAATCTACTCCGATTCATCCTTCGTCCCGATGCTATCGGGACTACGGAGAATGGATACTACGGAGAACGGGAAAGGGTTAGTCATGACTGAACTACTCAACTAAATGGTAATTACTATATTTTTAATTAACCGGAACCAAGAGTTAATTACCCGGCAATATAAAAGTACAGTAATACTAAATAAGTTCTTTATCAGTAAAAAGAGAAAATCAAATGAATAAAATTCTCCATGCTGAATTTATCGCTTCTGGTGTAAAAGTTTTCAAGATTCTAGCGCCTAATATTGCTCGTAAGAGAAAACCTGGGCAATTTGTTGTTTTAAGGGTCCACGCTTTAGGAGAAAGAATTCCCATCACCATTGCGGATGCTAATGAGGAAGAAGGTTCAATCACGCTCATTGTCCAGGGAGTCGGTAAAACCACCCGTCATATGAATATGCTTGAAGAGGGAGATTACCTTCAGGATTTGGTCGGTCCTCTTGGAATACCGACACATATAGAAAAGTGGGGACGGGTCGTATGTGTGAGTGGTGGAGTCGGTACAGCGGAAGCTTTGCCTATTGCTCAGGCAATGAAAGCGGCAGGCAATGAGGTGATTTCTATCATTGGTGCTAGAACTAAGGACTTGGTTATTGCTGAGGAAGAGATGTTAAAGCGAACAGATCAGGTCATCATTACTACTGATGATGGAACATATGGGAAAAAAGGTCTGGTCACTGATGCTCTTCAGGACATTCTTAAGGAAAAGGAGGTCAATTTTATTCTGGCAATAGGACCCCTACCTATGATGAAAGCCATCGCCGAGATGACTCGGCCACTAAAGATTCCCACAGTGGTTTCGCTAAACTCCATTATGATTGACGGTACTGGAATGTGTGGTGGATGTCGGGTAACCGTCGATGGTAAAAAAGTTTTCGTGTGCGTGGAAGGTCCTGAATTTGATGCCCATAAAGTAGATTTTGCTGAGTTGGCTAATCGGCAGAAAATTTATCTTGACGAGGAGCGGAAATCCCTGCAGAAATTTGAAGAAAATTGCCGATTTGGTAGGGAAATTGAAAAGGCAAGAGCGGAGTTATAAGAACGATGGCGGATAAAAAAGAATTATCAAAAAAGGAGCGGGTGGCAATACCACGGCAGGCTATGCCGGAACGCAAACCGGAAATTCGACGTTCGAGCTTCGACGAGGTTAATCTTGGTTTTGATGAAGAAACCGCAATGACCGAAGCGCTGCGCTGCATTGATTGTAAAAAACCAACCTGTATTGACGGCTGCCCCGTCGATATAAAAATTCCTGATTTTATCATAAAAATTGCTGAGGGTGATTTTATCGGAGCAGTTGAAAAAATTAAGGAAGACAATTCATTGCCAGCAGTCTGCGGGCGCGTTTGTCCACAAGAGACGCAATGTGAAGAAACCTGTGTACTTAAGAAGAAATATGAACCGGTTTCGATTGGGCGTCTTGAACGCTTTGTGGCTGACTATGAGCTGAAACATCGTGAATTCCAACTACCGGACTTGCCCCCTAAAAAAGGGAAAAAGGTCGCTATTATTGGGAGTGGTCCGGCGGGACTGGCCTGCGCCAGTGATTTGATTAAATGGGGATATGATGTTACCGTGTATGAAGCCTTACACGAACTAGGGGGGGTTTTAGTTTACGGAATTCCAGAGTTTAGGTTGCCCAAAGCGTTGTTACGAAAGGAAATCGGCAATCTGGGAAAAATGGGAGTAAACTTTGTCACTAACTTTGTAGTTGGGAAATCAATGACGGTTGATGAATTGTTGAATCGGGAGAATTACGATGCTATTTTTATTGGGACTGGAGCTGGATTACCATGGTTTATGAACGTACCCGGAGAAAATCTCAATGGAGTTTATTCAGCAAATGAGTATTTAACGCGGGTAAACTTGATGAAAGCCTATGACTTTCCAAATACTGACACCCCAATTAAAAAGGGTAAAAATGTTATTGTAATCGGTGGTGGGAATACCGCTATGGATGCTGTCAGGACGACTAAGAGACTTGGAGGGGAACGTGCAATAATAATGTATCGCCGAACGGAAATTGAAATGCCCGCCCGGGATGAAGAAATTCAACATGCTAAAGAGGAAGGCATTGAATTTCATCTGCTGACTGCTCCAGTCGAATTTATTGGTGATGAAAGGGGTTGGGTTCGACAGGCTAAATGCATCAAAATGGAACTCGGTGAACCGGATGATTCCGGCCGGAGAAGACCGATTCCCATAGAAAACTCTGAATTTAATTTTGACGTAGATCTGGTGGTTGTGGCAATCGGTAATGGATCCAATCCCTTAATTGCCCAGACCACACCAGATATGAAAACGAATAAATGGGGAAATATTATTGCTGATTCTGAAACGGGACGAACCTCAAAAGAAGGCGTGTTTGCCGGTGGCGATATCGTTACCGGTGGCGCTACTGTTATTCTTGCTATGGGAGCAGGCAGGGCGGCAGCGAAATCAATTAATGATTATCTGCAGACCGGTGTTTGGGAATTGCCGCCAGAAAAACCAGAAGAAAAGGAATTAGTTGAAACCAAGTGAATCTCTGTTGATTCTACTGAAACAGATAAAATTGCAAGTTAAGAAGGTCAAGATCAAAATAGAATTTGGGAATAAAGCGTGCTGTTTTATAGCGATAATACCATTATGATTTTCGGAGATGCAAAGGATACTGTCTCTAAACTGGCTATTGAATTGAAATAGGTCAGGCACCGGACTGATCCGTCAATAATCGGACAGGCGCCCAACTGATAGATGAGAACTATTTCCATGTAATCTTATAGGGAAGGGCAAGCGGAGCATTCCCCATATCCCCCACTCCGCCCCCTTTCCTATTTAATTGTTCCTGAAAAACGATATAACCATCTAAAAATCAATAAAACCACAAGTCTTTCCCTTCCAAGAAGAAGGACCTCGCGGACTGCTGGTAAATTTCTTTGGCTCTGTTCTAAATATGAACTTATTCTTTGTTGGTAACTGGTTATTGGTAGCTGGTTATTGGTTAATGGTGAGTACCACTTACCCCCGGTGAAATATCCGCCAGCTCCACGGGAGTCCCCCGCATTCTGCGGGGTGACTGGCGGATTTCTCATGTAGGAGTCCCGGGACACGGGGCAGGCACTCACCAGTTTACCGCTCTACCGCTCACTAGTTTACCACTCACTACTCACCAGTTTACTACTAACCACCAACAAAATAGTTGATAATTCATACGACTCATGGACCATAGCCATTTCTTTTTGTCCTTATCCCAAAACGACGTAAATCCTAAAAAACAGGTCAAATGTTATTGACGAAAAGTATTTAGACAAAAACTAAAGCCATTTATGGCGGTATTAGGTGACTTTTTTAGGGACAACTAAGTAATGGGAGAACCCTGGAACTTAATAGATTATCTCAGAGATCCAAGTAATATTGAAAAGAATTGGGAAAGGATTATTTAATCAATCTTGTTTTGTTGAATCGGGACTTACTATGGTTGTGGTGTGTTTTGCTTTATATTGTTCGAGTCGTTTTTCTAATTCTTTTTTTTCTGTTCTTAAACGGGCATATTCGTTAAGGGTTTGCTCAATTGGTGTATCTTTCCTAATACTATCTAATTTTATTTTATATTCAATGAATTTTTTCTTATTTTTATCAGAATTCCAGAAAGTAGATTCATTATAATGTACTCTTATAATATTTAGCATTTTGTCTCTTGCTTTTTCATACTTAGGATTTTCTTTAACCAGTTTAATATATTCAGCTTTTATCGAATCCAGGGTGGAATTATAATCTGATATTTTATCCTCAAAGTATTTTACGCTATCAATTACTGTAACACTTATTGTAGTAGCAGAAATATCTGCTTGGGCGAGTTCTTCAAATTTAATTGACGAGTCTGTTCTGGTAATAAATGTTGTTAATGTATCTGTTGTTTCTTGAACTTTATGAATTGTATCTTGTTTTGTTGAGTCAATGGGGGCAGATTTTGGTTTAACGGGAATGACTTCAAAGGTTTTTGTATATCCTACAATGAATACATCATTGGGAAGTATTTTATCGGGGAAAAGACCGTCCTGACAGTTTTTGAGCCCTTTCTCTTCTTTTACACAATACGTGTCTGTTTTAGGATCAGTGTGATTCCATTTAGATATTTTAACTATGTGATTAGCTATTTGCTTATTTGAAGGATTAATTATTCCTTCATTAATTAACTTGTTTTTGGCAATTCTCCACATATTGTCACCTGTTTTTACAGTATACTTCATAGGCGTTGGTTTTTGTACTCCAACTAATTCTATTTCTATGGTATCTTCTAGCTCAGAGGTTATATCAACCTCTAATAAAATATGCCCTTTTCCAGTAATCTGTTCCTGTTGTTGAGAAAATCGCGATTCAAGGTCTTGTTTTGTCTTATTTTCCTTTTGGGCGATTGGATTGGCTATTAGGAGATATGTTAAAAGCAATGGTACAAAGATAAATAGAAGAAATATTCTGTTCAGTTTAATCATAACAATATTTTGTTATTACTTAATGACACAGGTTATTTAATTCTTTTTTATCACTAAATAAATTTTTATAATAAATATCGAATTGTCAACATGTTAATTATGTTTTCTTTACTAACCCCTTTATTTCAAAATTGAAAGTTAATAGCCAGTTGGTTTCGATGTTTTTGCTGTGTCACTTTGGCAGGTAAAAATGTTCGAGCAGTCACATGAAACAAGAGCATTTTTGCCAATAAGACTTATTTTATAATAAACAAATCCAATAATCTTAAACAGTCGGAATTTCTACAGTTTTAATTGGACAGGATAGTAATAATTTATCATGACAGGTCCAAATCTCCGCGTAAATCAAATACATGGATATGACCACAAGTGAAAATAATGTCTGGATACTTGAAAAGAGTTGTAACTGAACTGACTCAAGATGAAACTGAGTTTTTACGTGCCGGTGATACTTCTCAACCTTCCATCAATACATACTATCCCAACCCTCCCAATCGCTAAACCATCCATCTTTAAAGCATACTTCTTCTGGACATCAGTGATTGTTGATTATCCGGGGTGGGGAATGTAAAATTATTTTTCAGCTGGAGCGTAAAAACACCGTTTGGGTGAGGTGATCTCTCCTTTTTTCTTCAGTACATTTATGGCTTTTGATACTTCTTTACTGTCAAGACCCGTCTCTTTTGCAATATCCCCAGGCCGGATGGGTTTTCCTGCCTTTTTCATGGCATTGAGGACTGTTTGTTCATTGCCGCCCATACTTGATCCTCCATTTATTTTCTTGTATTATAAGTGGCTTCATATAATTAAAATTTAGAGCATTATTTTAGTAAAAGCATCTTCTCTGTTTTTTCGTAGGAGATAAGTCCACCTTTTTTTATCTGTAGATGATAGAAATAAACTCCACTAGGGATGTTATTTACATCCCATTCCACCTTATACTCACCACTCAAGCCAGATGTCCCAATATGTAAGGGGCTGGCAGGTATTTTACCGCTCACAAGTACTGCTATTTCTCGGCCGAGGATGTCATAGACAGCTATCTTCACATCGGCAGCTTCAGGTAGATCAAACCGGATGGTCGTTACCGAGTTGAATGGGTTCGGGTAGTTTTGATAGAGACAAAAATGGGATGGTACAGATGCTTCAACTTCCCCGCCTATCTTACATCCCTGTCCAAATAGCTGATCCTTGTACTCCCATGCCAAATGGAGTGGCCACTGATTATCGAAATGTGGGCTGGGTACACCTTGCGCATTAATAAACCCACTCTGTCCAGGCGGCAAAATGTTTTCATTGATGATGTCTGTACCGATAAACTCAAAAGCCTACTGATAGGTACCGTGATCATTAATGTTGTATGGTGTTGCCTTCAAGTCTTCGTATGAGAATTCGGTAATAGGCTCAACATAGTTCTTGATGTCTGTGACGTGCTGTTCGCTCTATGGATGAGTATCTAAGATCTTTAAAGTAATAAAATCCTGCAATCTACTATGAGAAAAAAAGGGATGCCGCTTGACAACCATCATTCGTTAGGTAAAGTTAGCATTTAGAAACGATAGCTGAGCCAAGCAGGTAACCTTTAGACGGTCAGGTGACCGCGCTGCTGAGCTTGACGGCTGTACCGTAGGCCAAAAGTTCAGCGGCACTACCGATGACACTGGTAGTCATATAGCGGATGTTGATAATCGCGTCAGCTCCCAGCTCCTCAGCTTTGGCGATCATCCTATCAGTAGCTATTTTGCGAGCCCGCCCCATCATCTCCGTGTACTCAGTCAGCTCACCGCCAAGAACCAGTCGCACCAGGGCAGAAAGGTCCTTTCCAAGCCAGATGGCAAAAATAGTGTGTCCTTTTACCAAACCCAGAATCTTGGTGATCTCACGGCCAGGGACTTCTGCAGAATTCTGGAGCAACATCCGAGGCCGGGCTTCAGCGGGAGGGAGTTCCTCTCCCAGGGCCTTGCCTTTCCGCTGTTCGATGGCAACCGTCAGCAGAACCAGCAGGATACCCCCCATAGTGCAGTAAACCGCTGTCTTCAGCCACCAGGGCAAAGTGGGATCGTGGTAGAGATACCAGGGTATCCCGACAAAGATCGCGGTGAAGAGTCCGAGCACGAAGGCAATCGATCCTATTAGTCGAAGTGCTTTCATCATTCCTCCTTTTGCAATTACCAGGAATCGCAATTTAAAATGTTAGTTAACGGCCAAGTATATAGCTAGTTGCGGTTTCTGTGACAATTTCCTTTCAAGTCACACCTACGTATGAGCAGGCTACGGACCTTCGAACTCGTACTTCCCCCGCTATTGTCTATATACGATGTTGTAACCAGTGCTTTTTATTTTATGTGTCCCGTTTATCAATGTTATTTCATAATCGTTTCAATTTATAAATTTTCATGAGCGCTCTTATCGCATTAGTGCGCTTATTAGGTGATTTCTTCTAGTTTGATAATGTAACAAATATATCCTTTTTGTAGGAGCATCCAGAAATGACCTTTTAATCAATTCTTCAACCCTCTTTTGCTTTTTTAAAAATGGTTCTAACAATTTATCTCGCCTTTTATCTTTTATGTCCAATCTTTTTGCAAATTCATAAAAGTCTTCTAAGCTGGCATGTCCATTCTTCTTCATTGCAGCCGATTCAAAATCGTCTTTAAATAATCCTCCCTCCAATGCAAAATCAGTATCGTCGACATGTATATGGGTGTTTATCAAATCATAGGCCGGACTTAGAAAATAATCGCCACTTGGTGATTCCAAAATGGAGAAGTTTTTTAAATGTGCATCCCCGTTTGAAAACAAATAATTGAATAGAACAAGTGAATAATATTTTTCGATTTCTATAATATATGCAGTGACATATTTCCTGATTAATTCGGCAGCCTCTTCATAGGAATATTTATATTTAAAGTCATGTCCAGCATTTTCTTCAGTTTTTCCTGCTAGAGCGGCGAAATCTTCTTTACCCCACTTTGATCCATTTACTTTCACATCAAATCTTTTGGTTATGTATGCATGTTCTCCATTTTTAAAGAAAGTAAGGGCATTTCCCGGTGTATTAATACCATAAACCTGTTGTGCGATTTGCATCGTTAAATGCTCATTGGCTGGCACCTGATCTATTTTTTTTAAGTCTCTTGGTTTGGGTTTTAAAATATGTGTTCCATGCTCGCCTTCATTTGTTAACCTAAGTTTATTTTTATCTAAAATGATCGACAGTTTTTCCTGTACACCAGATATAGAAATATGTTTTCTATTCTCCATAAATTTTTCAGCGTCTTCCTCACTTATCTGGGACGGATTGTAGGGCAGCACGTGACTTACCTTCTTGCCATTGAAAACTTTTTTTAAACAGGTCCGGCTATATGTGTCAAAGCCTTCTGCCAATGTTCCGGGGCAATATTTTAATTCAGGGACACTCATTGTTTTTCTTTAATGGGCTTAATTGTTACTGCACCAATTGTATCATAATTTGCTGTGGCCAACAGTAAACCGAAGTGGTCTTTTTCATCAATCTTCAATTGTCTACTTTGTAATTTTCGATTAACCCCTTCTGAAAGCATATTGAAGAAGAAAGGAAACAGATAATCTGAACGATATTCTTGCTTCGTTTTTGGCAGGGTTAAACTTATTGGAGGCTGGTTAACGTTCGATAAATATGTATCATCATATTTGAACACATAGCTATTACGGCTTTCTTCCGAAAGTATTCCTGCAAATACACCATCTCGATAAACCTCTGCTATTCGCATATATTACAACTTTAGTTTTTTTACTTCTAATTTCAATTCCATACCAAGCACATCGGCCAATTTGGTAAGCACTTTAACAGTAGGATTAGCCTGTCCTCTTTCTATTTTGTAAAGAGTATTTACGCTGATTCCGGCCATTTCAGCAAGATCAGGTTGAGTAATCCGCAACAATTTTCTACGATCTTTTATGATTTTTCCTAATTCTGTAAATAACATTATAATGTGATATTTATGTAAAATTAATTCATTTTGTTAAATAATACAAGAATTATCACATTAAAATATGAATTATATTGTTTTTTGTGTGTGGAATCTGTAAGGAAGTTTTAAAATCAAATTATAATGTGATTTTAGTCTCTTCTTTTCATATTTAATATCTGACTAACGATTGAATAGAACTTATCCGATAAAAGAGAACCTCCATAATAAGTAGTTTTGTCAATAAATTGGACTTGATTTTTTACATTGGCTACCAACGTTCCCAGCATAAAAGAAGTCCCGACAAAGTCGGGATTTGGAGAAATCTTTGATTTTCCTTTTATCCGCTGTTAGACGATAGTGCAAACGAAGGGGCATGATTTATCACTTTTCCCTAGATTTCGGTACTCCTATCCATTTTGGGGTCTTATTCATATATTCTCGATATGCGTTCCCATACCTCTCGAGACACATTCGTTCCTCAGGAATTACCAAATTGTCCTGCAGGAGTATGAATACCATTGCCCATAGCAGAAAAATCCAGGAAGCGCATGCTATGCTTATGCCAATGAATACCAAGAACCCGCCAAAGGCCATAGGGTTTCTTGAAATGCGATAGATACCTTTAGTGTTTGGTTTATCCAACAGAGTAGTAGCAAAACTTAGCGTTGCCATGGTGACAAAAATCATACCCAGCAAATAAATAGAGGATCCGGCATAGAACCAAGCTGTGCCTGGTTTCAGCGTCAAGAAAATAGTATAAATCCATGAAGTAAAATAAGTCACCGTTAAGATACCCGAGAGTTTTTTCTCCTTTTTATTATATGGGGGCCAAATGAATAGCGCCGCTTTCTTATCAACAATCAAGTAACGCAGACCATAATCTATTAAGACAACGCCAAGTATAAAAATCCAGGCGTTCCATAAACCTATTTCAAAGGCTGGTGTAAGTGACATGATTCCCTGGTTCTTTCAATTTTTG
>JACNLN010000002.1 GCA_014381485.1 Fidelibacterota bacterium | reverse complement strand
GTTAAATGATACAAATACCTACCGTAAGATAAACAACTTATCTGCTTGCATTCAGTAAGTCATCAAGAGACTTACTCAGATCGAACCGGAATTCCCCTACGTTGATCTTTGGTTCGTACCAGATACCATAATTACCGGACATTATCAACTTTTGGATATAACTCTGAGTGAGAGCGTCAGTTGTGATGTTATCATACCACCGGATATCAATTTTGGCACTGTTTGTACTGATGCTACCCAGCAGCGCAGATAGAAACGTCTGTCGATTTTCGGTATCTGTATTGATTTTGCAAAACCCGGCTTCAATCAAACCTTTTATCTGGTCCCAATCCGTTCCAACAAAGTCAAGCCATTTCTGGAGGGAGCTCGAAGGATCTTCCTGAGTGTCGATCTGCTGTATAGCATATTCCACAACATTTGGATAGAGTGTAGACGCTCCATGAGCTACGAAAACAATTTCTTCATTAATTTTATTAGCAATATCTAGAAGCTCATGAGCCAGCGGAATGTTCAATTTCACCTTGTGTCCTGGCTTACCCTTGTTAGGTCCGTGCATCGTCCCAATAGTGGGCGCCAGCATAAGAACTCCCGTGTCCCTTAGAAATCGGTCTAATTCATCGGGATTGGTATACGTGGAGAATTCTGATTTTGTATCCTCATCCTCTTCGCCAGCCAGCACACCTAATTCACCTTCAACAGACAGCCCAAGTGGATGAGCCATATCCACTACTTCCCGGGTAAGAGTGATGTTATCTCCCAGCGGCATCGGTCTATTCACAGCTTTATCAGTGGAATTATCCGCCATGACACTTGTGAGATACTGCACCGCTGACTGGATAACTTTACGACCTTTATCTGATATGTAATCACCATGATCCAGGTGTGTAGCTATCTTAACATTGGATCGCTTTGCCTTCTTCATGACATATCCTGAAAAGAGTTCTAATCCAAATACAGGATCACCATCTCCAAAATGTTTGATGGCAGAATTCGATACAGCTAAAAGTCCAGAAGATCCCAGCAGTTCAAAAGCTCTGAATGCAGCATTGATGCCCTGAAAAGTAGTGACATTAAATGCGGGGACAGCATAAGGTTTTTCCCTTTTATTTCCTTTTTCTCCATTCTTTGCTTTTAGCAGCAAAGCGTGTGCTGTGGTCATATTATCGGGAAATTTCCGATCGAGATTCAGCTTTGGTGGTGATTTTTTCATAATCTATATTCCTTTCTACTTCAAAGTTTCTTACCCTTAGGTTGAACAATTTCTTTCAACATATCTCCGAACCATGTTTCGTTAATATCAAACGGTTTCCCCCCTTTTATCCGTGAAAAATCGATAAGGCTCAGTTTATCCTTATTATCCTGATCCAGTCCTACAACTCCACCTTTTCCATTTATTCCGCACTCAGCAGCAAGGTTGGCAGAACGGGTAATCAGGTCAAGATCTCTTTCATTCGGAGCAGCTGAGCGAGCAAAATAACCACTTTTTTGAACGAGCGTTTTCTCTGCTCCCAATAGCTCTGTAAATCGTTTTGCATACCACTCTCCTGGATTAATGAAATCTAATTTTACGTGTCCAAAAGCATCCCGCTGGACCTCTTCTCCCTTAGCTTCCATTTCAACTACAATGGTATCTATTCCAGCTCCCTCACTCAGGAAAATATTCACACCATCTTTCTCATCCATCCGTTTCCGTAATCTTTCTACTTCAATATCCATATCAATTTCCATTTCCGGCACATACACTGCATCAATATCCCATCGATTGCGAGTTAATAAAATTTCCGGCAGAAAACGCTTTTCTTCCAACAGTTTTCGATACTCAAAAGCTGTCGCTGCTGTAAGCCATCCACAATGACGTCCCATCACCTCGTGGATAATAAGCTGACGGGTGCTGGTTGTGTTCTCATTAACCACATTTTCAAAAAATATCGCACCCTGCTCTGCAGCTGTCCAGGCACCCAATGTCTGGGAAATGGGGATGACGTCATTATCCACCGTCTTTGGCAATCCAACTACAGTCAATTCGTAGCCAATTTTCAATAAAAATCTTGATAACTCCCCCGCCATCGTGTTTGTATCATCACCACCAATGGCATGGAGAATGGTGACATCGTCATCTATCAGTTGTTTCGCTGCTACCTCTAATGGATTTTTCCCCTCCTTCACATATCCCCGTTTCACACAGTCATCAACATTAGTGAGTTTCACCCGGCTGTTTCCAATGGGACTGCCTCCATATTTCAGCAATACATCCGCATTTTGCTTCACGGCATTAGGGAAAGATATACTTTTCCCCAGTAACAGACCCCGGTAACCATTTAGATATCCAATCATTTCAGCGTGAGGAGCAATAATATTATATCGCCGAATTAATGCACCGATAGATGCCGAAAGACAAGGAGCAAGTCCACCTGCTGTTAAAAAAGCTATTTTCATGAAACCTCCAATTGACTTTCTGATTTCAGTGAGAATTTATGAAGAATCCTTATTTAGTGAAAAGAATTTAGGATAATGAATTAATATGATCCTGTTCTTTTTATCTAT
>JACNLN010000188.1 GCA_014381485.1 Fidelibacterota bacterium | reverse complement strand
TTATCCATTTACACCGAATAAAATAAAAAATGATATTGATTCCATCCTCGTGGAAGTAAATCGACAGATGTCAACCTATCTGCCGGAAAGTGAAATCTCACAATTTAACCGAATGAAAGCGGGAGATGACTTCACAATTTCCAACGATTTTGTCGGGGTGGTTGAGCGTGCTCTAACCATTTCGGAACTGACTTGGGGAGCTTTCGATATCACTGTAAAACCCATCCTGGATATCTGGGGATTCGGTCCCTCAGCATCCCAACAAAATCAATCCGAAGAGTTCCCTCCTCCCGAATTAATTAAACAAACGCTCAAATCTGTGGGATACACTAAGCTGATTGTTCACGAAACAGAACTGAGAAAAATTGATCCGGATGTTACCCTCGATTTAAACGCGATAGCAAAAGGATTCGGAGTAGATAAGATATCGGAGTTTTGTACTCAAAAGGGATATGATCGTTATCTTATCGAGATTGGTGGAGAAGTATGTTGTATGGGGCTCAATGAAAATAGTGTTCCATGGCGGATTGGAATTGATATACCCCAGCCTGGTTCCCTACCCGGTCAGCAAATTGGAGCTGTAGTCCCGTTGCTTAATCAAGCTATGGCGACATCAGGGGATTATAGGAACTTCTTCCAATTCGGCGATCAAATCTACTCCCACGTCATCGATCCGAAGACAGGATATCCCGTGGAAACAAATGTAGCTTCTGCCACGGTGATTGCCCCTACCTGCATGGATGCGGATGCTTTAGCTACCAGTTTGATGGTCCTTGGGGAAGAAAAAGGATTGGCACTTATTGAGTCTATGGATGGTGTGGAAACATTACTAATTATAAGGGAAGGAAAAGATCAATTTCGAACGGTGAAAAGCTCGGGAATGAGAACATTAAAGGAAGAAAAAACTAAAAGATGAATTAAAAAACTTGGCAGGCGATAACAATCAATTCACCTGATGATGTTAATTATTTGTGATAAATAGTAGACTTTACTAACTTAAAATGAGATTTAAAAAATGATAAATCATAGAAAAACAACAAAATGCATATTTCATTTATTATTACTTTTTGTAGTATTAAGACCTTCTTTACTTCGTGCTGATTGCAGGCTCTGGGGTTTAGTAGCCAGTGATCCCTATGAAATCAATTTACCAATCATCAGGTATGATGCCAATAATCAATTAGATGAATTCCAATCTCAGGGAGGGAACAATCCCAACGGATGGGCTTTATTATATTACAGTAGCGATAACCCAAATCTTGTTGCACAAGTATGGCGTGAGCAGGTACCAGCGAACGAATATGGTTCTGGTTTTGATGATGCACAAGTCCAAATTGTTGATAATCCTGACAATCATTCTTATTTAGCCTTGGGGCATTTACGTTACGCCACTTCCGGGGCTACTGAAATACCCGATCCTCATCCTTTTATCTGGAATGGTGAAAATGGGCACGATTATACGTTTGCTCATAATGGTTCAGTGGATAAAGATTTCTTAAAAGCACTAATTGAGGAAGAGGATGAAAATTGGCTTTATGAGCATCCACCACAGACTTATGAAGGATGGGGATATGGGGGGGATTGGTCAGATACATCGGATACTGGTGGGTGGCAATGGGTGGTGGATTCTGAGATATATTTTTTCTGGATTATGATGAATGTCATCGATAATAACTATGATGTTCTTATGGGAATTAGTAAAGCTTTGAATGCTATGATTGGTATGCCAAACAGTGAACATAAAAATTTTATTTTATCCGATGGCGAAAATATCTATGCCTATCGTGACTCAAATGGAAATGTAACCAATTACTCCTTATATTACAAAGAAAGGATAACCCCAAGTTTCGGAAATACGTATAAAGCTGTAATGTCTGATCCTGGTAATACGTATGGTTGGACACTCATTCAAGATTTAGAGTTAGTATATTTACCCCGTTCAGGTAGTGCAGCTGTTATACCGAATATTGTTCTCAATAATAAGGATTTCAAATATTTAAAATCAGGCTGGAACTGGGAATCCTTCCCCCGCCTTGTCAGGGATGAAAACGGCGAACAGGACGCAGAAGAGGTGATGGAACCGTTAGTGCCAGATGTTTTACGGGTAGAATCACAAGAAGGTTGGATGGAATATGATACTACTTTTGGAGTGTGGGTGCATTATGGAGGATTTTATAATCTTAACAGCTCCGCTGGTTACAAAATTGAGACGAATGATAATTATAATCACTATATGTTACCTGTTTCTGGTGAGCAGATTGATGATACTACATCAATTACTTTATTTGCCGGTCAAGAAAACTGGGTTGGTTACTTTCTTGAAGAAAGCCAGAGCCCTTTTGATGCATTACCAGATAGCATTATTATTGAATATCTTACTTCAATACGTACTCAATATTGGTATATAATAAAAGTAGGGTATAATCTTTGGTTGTATCACGGTGGTGTAGAACCGGGTCTTCAAGGCGGTCCAGACGTAACATTTGATTATGGTGATATGTACATCCTCACCGTTGATGAAGATGTTACCTTTCAATGGCAACCGGCAGAAGAATATCATCCTCCTTATGAAGTTACAAAATCCGAGTACTTCCAATATACTGAGCTATCAGATTACGTATCTGTGATTGTTGATTCAATAGAAGATGGAGATAATATAGATGAAATCGGGCTATTTTTAGGTGAGGAATGTATCGGAGCAGAGAAGGTGGAAGGTTATCCGGTTTGTATGCGTGCCTATGCGGGTAACTATTCTCTTGACAATATGAGCTTTCAGATAGTAAGAGAAGGAGAGGTCGCGGGTAAAATTAAGGTTGGAGGAGAACCCGGTAAAATCAGGGAATCTGTCACTGTAAAAAACATTCAGTTTGAAAAAACGAAATATGACATACCATTTTACCTCGTGAATCTGACAGCAGGAAAAGATAAGAAAATCTCATCAAGTCCCGTTTCCTACATATTGGGGAATAATTATCCCAATCCTTTTAACCTGGTTACAACCATATCCTATTCTCTGAATAGCAGAAATTATGTAGAATTGTCTGTATTGAACATAAAGGGACAGAAGGTCAGAACGCTTTTTAACGGAAAGTCTGATGTCGGGCAGTATTATCTGAGGTGGGATGGTAAGGATTCTAAAGATCGGTTTGTTGCTAGTGGTATTTATATTTATCGACTTAGAGTTGGTACTAATATAGAACAGAAAAAAATGTTGTTGATGAAATGAGACAATCCGAAAAATCTGTTTAAATAACGGGGGTATTTCGATTATTGGTTACTGAAAGTCATTAATTTTGAGATGACAAAAAAGCTCACAGGTATTCTTCTTCTAACGAACATTCTGTATGCCTTCACATTTTACATCAATCTTGATGGCACTGGGGATTTTACTACAATTCAGGAGGGAATAGATGCAGCCACACATGGCGATACGGTTTTAGTGTATCCGGGCATTTATTATGAGAATATTAATTACAATGGTAAGAACATTATTGTTACAAGCCTGTATCTGCTTACCCCGGTAGATTCCTTAATCCGTCAAACCATTATTGATGGTAATTACAATGGAAGTGTGGTAAAGTTTGTTAGTGGGGAAAGTAGGAATTCCGTTTTAAATGGATTCACAATCAAACATGGCTATGGCATTGGGAATTCAGGTAGTGGTATATACATAAGAATGAGCAATCCTACTTTGATGAATTGTATTATTGAAAAAAATACTGCTCTATATGGAGGAGGGATAGCAAGTAGCCAATATTCAAATCCAATGTTACAAAAGGTTACCATAAGATATAACCATGCATTTCGCTATGGAGGTGGTATTGTTGTCTATCAATATTCGAATGTAACATTTGATTCAAGCCAACTTTGTAATGTTTACCTAAATACAGCGGGTTGGGGAAGCGATATTTCTAAGGGGTCATCACCATCGGAGGAGCTATATGTATTAGTTGACACCTTCACGGTTATTGATCCTGACAATTACTTCATCTATTCAATGGAAACATACTCTTTTTCTGCACAAAATTCTAAAATTACTCCAATTAATGATGATTTATATGTCAGCGCTGTTGGGGATGACAACAACAGTGGTTTAACAAAAGATGAACCTCTTCAGACCATTGCCTATGCCCTGACCAAGATTTCTTCAGACAGTCTACATCCCAATACCATTCATATTGCGGATGGCATATATTCCTCCAGTTTAAACGATCAACGGTTTCCCTTAAATTGTCGCAGTTATGTTTCATTAATGGGGGAAAGTGAAGAAAATACTATTCTGGATGGCGATAGTTTATCTATGATTTTATTCGCTTATGATAAAGAAACAGATTATGCTATTAAAAATTTATCCCTGAGGAATGCCTGTCAATCTTCTTCAATTGGATGTGCTGAATTTGTAGGCAATGTAAATTTATTACTGGAAAATATAACGTTTCAAAATAATTATGGATGGGGAAGAAGCGCTTTATGTTGTCGTGATTCTTGTTCTGTCTTCTTAAGGAATATAACAGCCATTAATAATAGAGGAGGGAAAGCCATTGGGTTGGGCGGTAGTTCTTTTATGTCGGTTGAAAATTGTCTTATTAAAGGAAATGTTCCCGGTAATGGCGTTAATACTGGAGATGGAGGTGGTATAGTTCTAGATCAATATTATGCAGTTTTGAGAAATGTTGAGATCACTGAGAATATAAATAATATGACAGACTGGTTTGGTTCTTCCGTAGCCATTGCCGCAGTCACTCAAACTACTATTGATTTAATCAATGTAACCATTGGAAATAATATCACTCCTACTGGTGGTGCGATAACATGTGCTCAAGGTGTTACTATGAATATTACCAATTCCATTTTATATGGCGACAGCCCAAGGGAAATCTTTCTCAATGGAACCGTCTTGCCCAATACCATCACCATTAAGAACTCTCTTGTTCAGGGTGGGCAATCTGCCATTTACAATTATGGTGGAAACAATACCATAAACTGGCTGGATGAAAATCTTGATACCATTCCTTACTTTACAGGTGATGGGGAGTACCCTTACGCATTGTCTGACTCATCACTCTGCATTGATGCGGGTGTTAAGGATACTATTGGATTGAATCTACCTGAGTATGATTTAGCTGGATATCCTCGGATTGTAGGGGGTCGTATAGATATGGGTGCTTATGAATGGCAAGGAACTACATCAATAAGAGAATCTAATACTGACATCAATCCAGAAAGCTACCTGCTTCGGAATTTCCCGAATCCCTTTAATTCTAAAACTACCATTTCATTTCAATTGCCAATAGCATCTCAAACAAACCTTACTATTTACAACATCAATGGTCAGTTGGTAAAAACCTTAATGAATGCCTATGCATCTATTGGAAATTACCAGCTTATCTGGAATGGGAAAAATAATTCTGGTCAATCAGTACCAAGCGGTATGTATTTAATTAAACTTTCAGCCAATCGGAATGTGACTCGGGCGAAAATCTTGCTTTTGAAATAGAATTGCGGGTACTTTGAAATTTCATTTGCTCCATAGTTAGAATTTTCAATTCCATCTATGAGTACACTTTAAGAAGGACTGAAACCTATAGGTTCAGTTGATTTTATTGATAACCCTTCCTCAAATCCGAACCATCCATGAAATGTAATCAAACAAAAATATATTCATAGCTCCTATTGGAGTAGGAAGGTGACGAGTATAGCAATACATCCCTTCTTCGTATAGGGTAACAATTTTTATTATTCATTCTCATCAGTACATTTTAACTTTCACCCCGATTAGTAAAAAGAAATCAGAAGTAATGACGGTTAAACACATATTCACCATCTTTACTGTTTCAATCCTCCTTCTTTCAGCACCAGTTTCACTCGTAGGTGAAGACCTCAACCACTCGCCCGACCCAATCCATTCCATTGACGCTTCTCACCACCCTCCTCACATAGTGGGAAAGAATCTTCCCATCTTATGGGCATTACCATTTATCGGTATTCTTTTATCTATTGCCATTTTCCCACTGCTTGCTCCACACTTCTGGCATCATCATTTTGGAAAAGTATCTCTGTTCTGGTCACTTATGTTTATTATCCCCTCCTTTTTCACCCAGGGATATTCCACCACCCTTTATGAGCTATTACACGTGTCATTATTGGAATACTTTCCTTTTATTATTTTACTCTTAGCTCTTTTTACGATTTCTGGGGGCATTCGTCTTACAGGAAATTTACAGGGCTCTCCAATCGTTAATACGGGGTTTATTGTAGTGGGTACTATTTTAGCCAGTTGGATGGGAACCACAGGTGCTGCCATGCTGTTGATCCGCCCTCTACTTCGGGCTAATAAATGGCGTAAACACAAGGTTCATATAGTGGTATTTTTTATCTTCCTCGTTGCGAATATTGGAGGTTCCCTGACTCCCCTGGGAGATCCCCCTCTTTTTCTGGGATTTCTTAAAGGTGTAAATTTTTTCTGGACAACTAAAGCGATGTTACTTCCTATGCTTTTCGTGGTGTTTTTACTGCTCATTCTTTTTTATATCATCGATTCTTATTATTACAGGAAGGAAGATCTATCAAAACTAACTTCTGACGTTTCCCATACTTCAGAGGAAAAATTGGGACTGGAGGGAAAAATAAATTTTCTATTTCTACTGGGAGTCATTTCGTCTGTATTGTTGAGTGGATTTTGGCAACCTGGTATCACTTTTCAAGTGTATCATATTGACGTTGAACTTCAAAACCTCACCAGAGACCTGTTGCTTCTCACTCTTGTATTCATCAGCTGGAAGGTGACACCCATGACCATTCGGAAGGCGAATGAATATACCTGGTTTCCTATTCAGGAGGTCGCAAAACTATTTGCCGGTATCTTCGTTACGATTATCCCGGCTATCGCCATATTAAAAGCCGGCGTTGATGGGACTTTGTCTCCCATTATTCAATCCGTTTCCGATACCAGTGGAAATCCTGTGAACACCATGTATTTCTGGGCTACAGGTATTCTATCCAGCTTTCTGGACAATGCTCCCACCTATCTTGTATTCTTTAATACCGCCGGGGGTGACCCTGTAAACCTCATGGGTCCCCACTACAATACCCTCCTGGCAATTTCAGCGGGAGCTGTTTTTATGGGAGCAAACACATACATCGGCAATGCTCCAAACTTTATGGTAAAATCCATTGCGGAAGAATCAGGAATCGATATGCCGAGTTTCTTCGGATATATGCTGAAATATTCCATCCCAATTTTAATTCCCATTTTTATCTTAATTAGTGTTATTTTCTTTTGATGCGAATTACCAGAGTAACCACGAAAAAAGGCGATAAAGGCGAAACAGATCTTGGAAATGGAACTCGCATATCTAAAAATCATCCTCGAATCCATACCATTGGCGAGATTGATGAACTAAATGCCTTCCTCGGCTTTGCCATCACTAAAACAACGGATAATTCCTGCATATCTGACCTCAAGTCTATCCAGAACGATCTCTTTAACTTGGGTGGGGAACTGGCGTTACCGGATAGTGATTTGAATCTTCTTCCTGATGAACGGGTTAATTTTTTAGAAAAACATATCGAAAAGATGAATAGTGAACTCCCCCCTTTGAAAGAATTCATCCTACCCGGTGGAGATGAGTTTTCCTCGAGATTGGGTCTTGCCAGAGCAGTCTGTCGAAGGGCTGAACGAACTTTGGTCGGGTTGCTTGAAACGGAAAAAGGAAGAGAGCTGTGGATTGTGTATCTAAATCGTTTGTCAGATTATCTGTTTGTCCTGGCGCGATACTATACTCATCAGTCTGGTGGAGGTGAAACTCAGTGGGTTAAAAGAAATGGCTGGGTTCTATGAACTGTAAGAATTATCCACTATTTTGTTGGTGGTGAGGCCTCGGCGTAGCCTACGGCGACCCTGGTAAACTGGTGAGTTATGAGTGGTAAACTGGTGAGTGGTAAACTGGTGAGTGGTGAGTGGTGAGTGGTACTCACCATTAGCCAATAACCAGTTACCCCCGATAAATCGGAGTCTCCACTACGTTCCGACAATAACCAGGGTTCGCCGTGGCCCTGGCCGTTCTGGCTACGGAGAGGCCGGCTACGCCGAGGCTTACCAACAATGAATAAGTCTATATTTAGAACAGAGTCAATGAAATTAATTCCTCTGAACTGCTCCAGCGAATAAAATAATTACTATTTGCTGGTCGACAACGTGAAGCGATTACTTTCTACTTTCTTCCTGATCTTTTCAATCACAGTGGCAGAGAACGGACCACTCGGTAGTTTTATCGCTGATACTTCAATCATCACCATTCCCGGTGACTCACTTCTCACCCCATCATCCTCAATAAGCATTGATGACAAACGGGGAACTCCAGAAAATCTCATCTGCATTTTACAAGATAAAAAATGGATATTCGTCCCGATTGATCACTATTACGTATTAAAACAACCTCTTGCAGATATTGTATATGGGTTTCTTAGAGAAGCTCTGCTTGACGCTGACACTAAACTTATTATCGAGAATCTATCTTATTCCAATGATACCAATCCACTTTTTGTGAAAGGTCCAAAATTGAACGGCTATACCAAACTGGTAGATAGTGATGGACAAATAATAAAAGACTGGCAATGGGAAATTAGAACAAAAAAGTCCGGGAAGAAAAAAACCAAAGAAATGATTGGTAACATTTTATTCGAGTGGGTGAAAACACAAAAATCTGCTCTAACATCTATCGAGCCAAATCCCACAATTTCGCCCTTCACCTATCGTCACCAATTACTATCCTGGATTGATGTTATCTATCTGCCCGATGGATTTATTCTCGATGGACGACTATCCTTAGATTATCCAACAGATCAAATGAAAAAATACAGTCGTAATACTCCAAGTATCTATTATCGAAAATCATCCCTGCACGAATCTATCGCTATAGGCGGAAAAGATCAGCAGTGGTATTTCCGGCTAAACTCAAAATGGCTGACCCGTATAAATGTCACTGGCAGAGTAGGTTTTAACAGCTTTAATACGGCAAAATTTGATTATCTGGACTGGTGGAATATCTTTATGGTTAATGTTGGACTAACAGGAAGTATTGAATATCGCCCATGTTACCTGAAAGGGCTGTTTGCTGGTGTTGGGATTCATCAAAATATTAATCTCCTTCCGGAAGTTATCCCATATTTTGAGACTGGTTTGTTATTTACCTTTGGAGTCGTTCTGCCATGAAAAATATTCTTGCAGGAGTGATATTACTAATTCTTATATCCACATCATTTGGAGCCAATCTGTCTGGATATGTTGCTGATGAAAAGTCTGGTGAAACCATTATTGGAGTAAATGTAATCGTAGAAGGAACCCACCTGGGCACATCAACAGATATGAATGGTTTTTTTGTCATTCACAGTATTCCTCAAGGTAACTATACAATTAAAATTTCTCACATAGCCTATACTGATAAAACCATCAATGTCCAAGTGTATGTAAAAAACCTGTTTTTACACACGATTCCTCTCAAACCAACTACGTTGGAAGGGAAAGCAGTAACTATTACTGCCAATCGCGGCAACCTGATAAAGAAGGATATGGACATTGCAAGTTTTGAAGTAGATCCAGAGGTGCTGCGGGAGGTTCCGCAAATGGGAAAGGATGTCTTCAAACTGGTTCAGTATTCACCAAGCGTAACTATCTCCGATCCAATTTCACCGCTGTATTATGTACGGGGAAGTGATCCTGGGGAAAACCTTGTACAACTTGACGGTATGACTATCTATAATCCTCAGCACATGTGGAGCCTGGAAGCCATCTTCAATCCTTATGCCATTAAAAATATTGAAATGCTTGTAGGCGGATTCGATGCTGAATTTGGTGGACGTAACTCATCCATCCTGTATATCACCAGCCGGGAAGGTCATAAAGATGAAATCAAAGGTGAGTTCAAACCATCCACTTCGGGAATTCAGGGAGCGGTAGAATTCCCAGCAATTGGAAATGGTACGGCTATGATTTCTGGACGTACTTTGACCGATATCATCTCCAGGATTGCTATGGGCATGCCGAATGTTATGGCAGACTTCAACTGTGCTTACCAAACCATGATAGGAAATACAAAACTCCGATTTTCTGCGTTTTATGCTCGGGACTACATAGATTATGATTTCCTACGATTCGGGATTTATTTTTCCGATCCAGCATACAGAAACTATAGCACAGGATTTCTCACCAGTACATCCAATCAAGCTGCTGGAATTCACATTCGATCAATTCTATCTCCCAATCTTGTAGCAGAAGGACATATATATTATTCTGGATTTGATGTAAAAAATAAAAACTTCTTTCGGTTCACAACACAGGATACCGTCAATAACGTGGACATCATCCTTAACTACGAAACTGACGTCACAAATGCTGTCTCTGATTTCACGACAAAAGGAAATCTTTCGTATTTTACCTTTCAGAACCAGACTATCAAACTGGGATTTGAACAAAATCTGTATACGTTTTCAAACAGCGCTGGCAATCAATCCATTCAATCCAGTATTAATAAAGAAGATGCAGTTCTAATGGCAATATATTTACAAGATAAGATTGAAGTGGGAACGCTATCTTTCAAATTCGGTCTCCGGCGAACAAGACTGTCTCTCGAGAACAGGTGGCGTAATGAACCGAGAATTTCTATGGCATTAAAATTTGGTTCGTCCACTTTAAAAAGTGCCTGGGGAACATATTATCAGTACATCACAGCAATGAATACCCAGGATGTGGAAATAAGTCAATTTCTGGATTATTACTACCCTTTATTGGATCGGGAACCGCTTACATCCATTCATTATATTTTAGGTTTGGAAGGAAAATTATCCGGTAATTTAAACTATTCAATATCCAGCTATTATAAAGATTTGAAAATCCTCTATAGATTTGATTATCACTCCAGTTCCAGTTCGGTGTATGCTTATAAAGCTGGATTGGAAAAAGGTTATGGTTTAGCCTATGGAACAGAAATATTAATCAAGGGGAATTGGAATCAATTCTCAGGCTGGGTGAGTTATTCCATATCTAAATCAACACGAAGTTACCTATCCATACAGAATGGTGAAGAATTTTTATATGATGGCGACCAGACACATAATCTTAAAGCATTAATTCTTTATAAAATCACAAAGGATATCACCGCCAGTACGACTTTCAAATTGACATCAGGATTTCCCAGAACCTGGGAAACAGGAAATATCAATCATTACAGCTACGATCCAGTTAACAATACATTCGGCGTATTCCCTGAGCAGATCACACCAGTAAAAAACAATGTTCGATATCCTGCTCGAATCATCTGGGAGATTGGTCTGAAGAAAAAATTGCGAAGTGGGTTCGGCTACCGACTGGCAAAATACATTGGTTCCAATGATGCCTGGTTTACTATGTCTGTGAAGAATCTATTGTTCTTACAGAGGAATCCATATATGTACGTCTATATCCCTGATTACGGCTACTATGGGATCGGTCTAAGCTATTTCCCAACAATCAATGTAGGATACAGTATCAAGTTTTAGAGGAAGAAAATGAAAGGAATAAAATATATTCCCATTTTCCTGTTTATTATTATGGTTTCCTGCGACTTACCCACTGATCCTGGACCGATGCCTGTTGATATTATCCACACGGAATTTGAACCAGGACACAACATTCTTGGGGTTTTACGGTTGGATGACAATCCCGGTTCATCCTTCATCCGTGTTGAAAGAGCATACAAAACTGAAGAAATAACAGAAGATTTTGCATCTGTAGTTAATAATGCGAATGTTACCATCATAGCTGAGGATACATCTACATTTACGTTCATTTCAGACACTACTCGAGGTGATATCTATACAGACAGCAGCTTTGTCCCTGTAGAAGGAGTGAAATATGTTCTGACTGTTTCATCTCCAGATTTACCGGAACTCACAGCAACCACCCAAGTCCCAAATTATCCAACTATTGATGAATACATCCACACACCACAACAATCCGTATCTGTAACTATTCTCAGCTCACCGAGTATTGATCTCTATGATGTTTACTTAATTTCCGATATAGATGAGATTCAGGTCAGAATTGTAAATGAAAGTGAAAATATCTCCATCTCATTCGACTTGAGTGAGTTGAGTGGAGACCCATCTACCATTGAGATTTATGGATATGAAAAAAACCTGTCTGAATACCTGCAATCATCCATTACTATTAAACCACAATCTTACCACGAAACAGTAACAACAGTTAGTAATGGATATGGTTGTTTTGGAGCAGTGAGCAAAACGACGATTCACCTATAAAATATTCTGAAAGGCTGAAGCCTAAAATCCATTCAGCAGATCCGTTCGCGGATTTTATCCTTTAGGGTTTTAAAAACGTAAATATGTAAATACGTAAATA
>JACNLN010000003.1 GCA_014381485.1 Fidelibacterota bacterium | reverse complement strand
TCTGATTTTTCAGGTTCACCTATTGTTTGTTCCACCCATGATTTGGGAATTGAACGTTCTTTTAACATATCTTCGCAATGTTTTGTGTAGAGCATCAGTTAGTGAAATATACCATAATTCAACTATTTCAAAACCTGAATTTATGCAACATTTTCTAACACATTAATTTACAGCAACGCTGCATTGTATCACTCACATTTTATAACAGGTATAAACATCATTTATCAAAATCTATCCTATATTTCTTTAAAGAAAGTAAATCACTGCTTGAATTATATCAACTAAAAACAGGAGCAGACCATATCGGAAAAGGTCTTGAAATGTGGGGAAAATGCACCTAATTTAATCAGCCGACTCGGGAAGTGGGTGTAGAAACCTCATTTCTCTAAATTGGTGAACCCAACCGGGTACTTTCCCGAGGAGGTGTAGAGGAGATTGATCAGCTTGAAGCAGAGCTGGTGGAAGTATGGGGGGAGATGAAACCTTACATGGGCGAATTGTCGATGGGATAAACATTTTTGCTGGATATGTCGAAATATATGAGATATATCGACATATTATCTTGACATGTCGAAGCAATCGACATAACTTTCAGATGTGTCGAATGAATGGTTAATCATCGACATATGTGGAGATAAGTGATGTTTGAACAAACAAAACCCTACAATGATCTACCGTTATTACCCCCCAAGGTAGAACTGGAAACGAAGAAGGTTCTGAAAAAATGTATCCAGGCTAGGAGTGCACTGGCTGAGCTAAAGCAAGCGGGTGAACTCATTCCTAATCAGACAGTTTTAATAAACACTATTCCATTGCTTGAAGCTAGAGACAGTTCCAGAATAGAGAACATTGTAACTACCACCGATAAGTTGTTCCAATACTCAGGTTATAGGGAAGATAGTGCAGATCCAAATACCAAAGAGACGCTCCGATATCGCACAGCTCTACGTCGAGGGTATCTTGCGTTAGCAGAACGGCCTCTTGCTACCGCCACTACCGTAGAGATTTGTCGTACAATCAGGGGCATAGATATTGATGTGCGCCGCGTGCCTGGTACGGCATTAGAAAACCCCGATACGGGTGAAATCATCTATACTCCACCAGTTGGGGAAGCTATCTTGCGAGATAAGCTTGCAAACTGGGAAAGATTCATTCACGAGGTTAAAGATATCGACCCTCTCGTCAAACTTGCACTGATGCACTATCAGTTTGAAGCCATTCATCCTTTTACAGACGGGAATGGACGAACCGGGAGGGTGCTCAACATCTTATTCCTTATAAAAGAAAGGCTATTGGACATCCCCGTCCTATACTTAAGCCGTTACATCATTCGTAATAAGAACCAATATTACAGATTATTATTAGCTGTTACCAAAAGACAGGAATGGGAGCCTTGGATTCTTTATATGCTGGATGCTGTCGAGAATACGGCGCGGTGGACCACGGGAAAGATCAGGGCAATTCGAGACCTTATGGAGCATACGTCCGAATATGTGAAGTTATGCGTACCGGAGATTTATTCTTACGAGTTGGTGGAATTGTTATTTATTCAACCATATAGTCGTATTGCGAATCTGGTTGAAAGGGAAATTGTGAAACGCCAAACGGCATCCGTATATCTGAAAAAACTGTCTGAAATAGGTGTACTAGAGGAAAAGAAGGTTGGAAGAGATAAACTATTTCTCCACACCAAGTTCCTTGAATTACTTAAGAATGATACCCATGAATTTGAGTTTTACGAAAAGTAGCCCAAGGTACTGTGTTAGGTGAGTTTATCTGATTAAAGTAGCCTAATAAAAATTTTAGGTAGAGTTTGATTCGGAAAACTAAGAAGAGTGGAGATATTCCATACCGATAAGTAGTCTACCAGTCAGTTGTAATCGGACATCTCACACCATGGATTCTTATGTTGTGGGATATGGGCATTATCGCACACTGAGGATATTTATAGGTTGGTTTGGACACGAATAATTCATTATGCACAAAAAACAGGCAAATTTGTGCACATTATAAAATCATGCACTGGTTTAGTGCATTAGAGAAGCGATGAAACTCATAACTGGCAACGAAGTAAAGCCTAGCTACAAAGAAACCAGGATTTGACTGATTCCGGGGGAGTCGGCGCAGCGGAATTGCAATTCGTGTGCAGCACGCAGCACCTTATTATTTGTTAAATGTGGCCTATCTTTCCAACCGATGTGCGTCAGAAGAAGTACCGCCTGTATTGTGAACAATCTCAACACAATTATACAACGAACTGGAATATCAGATATAACAGAACGCCTCCAATGGAAAAAAGGAAAGGGTTATCCCAACTGTGCGGGGCCTTTGCCTCTGCTAATGTCATAACAATCGGAAAGGCAATCAACGCAACGATGAATTGAATCGTACTTAATGATGAACCGAAGAGTATTATAACGATCAATGAAGTTATGAAAACACAGGCGCTCCCCTCAAGGGTACGCACGTATTTCCTTTTGGTGAAAAGGGCGAAAGTCTGATACTTATGTTTGCCGAAACGAATGCCGATAGGCTCTGCTAATCCATCGCCGATTC
>JACNLN010000004.1 GCA_014381485.1 Fidelibacterota bacterium | reverse complement strand
TTTGATGATGATACAGATATCAAGGTGGTACCAAACCTGAGATTATCTTCTTGATGGTTCTTCACTTATCCGTCAAAGGCCGGACGGGTCAGTCAGGAGCCGGATAAATTTGTGTTGGTAATGAAAGAGTGAATATAGAAAAGCGTGCTTCTGCGACATTGAGGGAGACCCACAGGAATATGAGGTTCTGGAAGATTTCCGAAAGATCCTTTGGAAAAACAACAGGACCTCCCCTATTTCCCCTCCCCCGACAAGTCGGGATCTTGGGACTTGCCAAGGAGGGGATTAAGGGGTGGTCTAAACTTGTTAAGCCTGTCTGTCGTACAGGCGGGAGGGGATAAAATTTTATAGTTTCCCGACCGATCTGTCAAAAACCGAACAGATTTCGTCAAAAACCGAACAGGGCCTGTCCGGTTACCAATGAAGTCGAGATAGATCAAAAATAAAATTACCCACAATAATGTGTAATGAAACTTCTTGATTTATGATTTCAACAGGATCACAACAATTATCTATCTGGATACTAGTACCACTTCTGTTACTCGGTGCTCTCCTTGCGTATGTCAGCTATCGAAGACTCCGCAAGACAACACCATATCGGTGGTGGATACTTTTTATATTACGCCTTGTTCTCATCACGGGAGTTATTGTTCTCCTTATTAATATTACTTTTTCCTGGTCTTCAACTTTAGCCAAAGTTCCACTCATCAGAATATTTTTTGACAACTCGGTAAGTGCTGTGTATCATCAATCTGTCTCCACTGAATCTTTAAATGAAGGTTACAACGAGATTAAGACGATACTTCAGGAAATGTCTCCAGCAGGGATGAAAGAAGTACAGGTTGAGTGCTACTCACTTGGAGTTGAATCGGAACTCCTTGATGACAGTGAAAATCAATTGGATTTCTCCGCTCCATCAACATACATCTCATCTGTTTTCAACGGGATTGAGTCCATTCCACCAGGCCAATTTCTTGCAGGTATTGTTCTTGTATCTGATGGGCAATATACTGTGGGTA
Organism: Fidelibacterota bacterium; assembly: GCA_014381485.1. GTDB lineage: Bacteria > Fidelibacterota > Marinisomatia > Marinisomatales > CAZVFT01 > JACNLN01. The sequence goes on along the minus strand of JACNLN010000004.1, from coordinate 1,550 downwards.
GGGATCCATTGCAAATGGTTGAATCTGCGGGAGTTCCCGTTTATACTATTGGAATTGGGCAGACCACTCCACTGGTTGATGTTCGGATAGAAAGAATTGAAGTGCCAACAGTGGGTATCAAGGGTGGGACTGAAATAGCAGAAGTAGATATTATCTCAACTGGTGCACAAAACGAGCGTGTAAATGTTACTGTTTCAAAGGGAAAGAAGCTTATCGGATCGAAAGTAATAACCCTTTCGGGTGACGGATCTGTAAATGTTGTAAAATTTCAATTCCAACTTGATGAGGAAGGACTCCATACATACACCGTGCATACCTCTTCTGTTAAGGATGAAATCAATATTGAAAATAATCGTTCCTCGTTTGACATCTCCGTACTTAAAAACCAATTTCAGGTAGCGCATATAACAGGAGTTCTTTCACCAAATACATCTTTTATTCAACGATTGCTTGAGGAAGACAAACGTTTTAATGTTGATCAGTATATTCACCTCCCTGATGAATGGCAGAAGCCGCTTGCTCGTTTCTGGCGGTCTAACTATGATCTTATTATTCTGGATAATTTCCCCAATTCTCGAACCTCCGGGCGTTTTGTGACCGATCTTGGAAACAAACTCAAGAGTTACCCTGCTGCACTCGCCTGGATTGCTGGACCAAATCTGGATAGCAAACGGGTGAAACAATTTTATCCACTTTTTGGTGTACAGGAATCAACAATCAAGTTCAAAAAGGACAAAGCTCTGGGTATTGAGTTTTCCAACTCTGCCAGTAGACATCCAATTTTTTCCATTTCCGATCCCAATCTATCACTCGCTGTCTCCTCCATATCATTGCCTCCTGTTCGACCATTTTTGATGATTGAAGCGGGTTCAGATCAGATGAAGTCACTCGCAATGATGAGCGAAATTACCGCTATTCCCCTATTTTGTGTTGGTGAACTTCCTTTGAAAATAGAGCAATCCAGGTCCCGAACGGCTATCTATTCCTCACCGGATCTGTGGCGACTTCATTTCCGGATTATGGATACAGGATATGCCCGTTTTGTGGAAGAGTGGTGGAAACGAACATTTAACTGGCTGGTGAAATCCAGTGGTGAGAGTGATCTGTATTTTCGATTGAATAAGAAAGTGTTTCAGCAGGGGGAATCCATTCAAGCTGTAGGAACGGTGATGGATCTGAATCAGGGTCAAATTGGTGATGGGGAGGTAGTATGTATGGTTATAAAGGAAGATGAAGTGGTGGGATCATATCCCCTATATTTTTCAAGAGACAGTGATCAGTGGGAGGGAACCTTTTTTGCCTCAAGACCCGGGATGTATGAGTATTTGGTTGAAGTGTTTCATTCTGGGATATTAATAGGAGAGTATAGAGGATCATTCCGGGTGGAGGAGAGCCAGATTGAATTGAACGATGTTTCTTTGAATAAACCACTTTTGACGGGGCTTGCGCAGAAAAGTGGAGGGGCGTATCTGGATTGGGAATATCGGTCATCCATTTCTGAATGTATCGCCGTCAAACCCCGCAGCGTTTTGGTCGATCATTCCATACAC
>JACNLN010000130.1 GCA_014381485.1 Fidelibacterota bacterium | reverse complement strand
CTCAAGGGGGAGAAGGTTAAACTCGCTTGCTCTCTGATAATCGTTACCTTTGTGAATCTCCTCTTCCACCTGTCTGCAGGAAAGGGAAAGAGAGGAGGTTTTGTAGCTTTGATCTTCGTGAGTCGATCATTCCTGAGGGAATATCTCGGGATCGAAAAAGCCATCTTTTCTATACTTGTTCTTTCCATATCCACACAAACTTATCTGGCATATGACTGATCGGTGAAGAACCAAAATAGAGGGAATTAAAGTAAATGGTGAAGGAGGAGATCTCTATTTGGGTATGCTATGACTTTGTTCCCACAGGGAGAAATATTGTTTTTCTTCTTTCTTCCACTGACGGTTTTTCCATCCCAGTTCTGGTTGTATAATTTTACGAATCTTTTTCATTTGTTGTTTTCCTCCTTCCGGCAGTAAAAGTCCCAGTCGTATGCGACGCAATAACAGATCGTCAAGGTGAACAACTCCTTCCGCTCTGGCAGCCCAGCGTAATTCTGCCCACAGATAGGGGGTCTCGGCAATATGAGATAATTCATTATCCTGTGAAATCGCTAATAAATTTGGTAAGTCAGAACCATAACGACCGTAGAGTCGCGATTGGGTAGGGTAGGGGAGGGATTCCACAGTTTTAACAACATCCTCTGGAATGGGATTTAATATGGGTTGATGCCGGTCAAAATTAAACTTTTCAGGTAGTTTATTTCGAACTGCCCGGAGAGCATCACGAGCCATCAACCGGAAAGTTGTTAACTTTCCACCACTGACGGTTAACAGTCCATCTTCATACCAGATGACATGTTCCCTGGATTCCTTTGATGGGTCTTTTTTACCGGTATTCACTGTGGGACGAATGCCTGAATATGTACATTGGATATCGTCTAAGGTCAGATTCTGATCTGGGAAAACGTGATTTAATCCCCGGAGAAGATACTCAATTTCTTCTTTGCTGATGGATGGATTTATTGTTGTCTTCTCACCATGATCTACATCAGTAGTTCCAAAAATGATTACGCTTTCCCATGGAATTGTGAATACGACTCGCTGATCATCAGGGTGATTGAAAGATACCGCCCGTGAAATTGAAAGACGATTTTTGGGGATGACCAGGTGACTGCCACGGATAGGACGTAATCTGTGAGGTTTTTTCAATTGGCTTCGGAGGGTATCTCCATCAACTCCAGTGGCATTTATAATGATATCGGATTTTAGTTCTATACTTCGCCCAGACAGATAACCCGACTGATCTGTGATTGCCACACCACATACAATTCCATTTTGAGTTGTAAGTAGTTTATCCACATGCGCATAGTTTAGAGCCACCCCGCCATCGAGGACTGCTTCCCGTATTACCCTGAGTACAAGACGTGCATCATCCGTTGTGGCGTCAAAAAAGCGATAGCCATCAATAAGGGCTGGTGTAGTGAGCGGGGGACAGAGTTCCCGCATATCCAACTTGTCGTAATGACGGTGCAGCCAGGTTCGAGCAAACAGATCGTAAACCACCAGGCCCAGTCCAAAAACCCAACCGGGCAGTTTGTCATTCTCAAGGTGAGCATATAAAAATCCCAGCTGTTTGATTAGTCCCTTACCCTCAGCCAGTAGCCGTTGACGTTCGTGGACCGATTCCAGAGTGATTTTTATTTGTGCATTCTTCAGATACCGAAGTCCTCCGTGTACCAGTTTCGATGAACGACTCGATGTACCAGAAGCAAAATCTCCTGCATCCAAAAGGAGAGTCCGTAGACCGGCTCGAGTAGCTTCACGAAGGATTCCAGCACCTGTGATGCCACCACCAATGATGATGATGTCCCATTGTTGTTCCAACTGCGACCAAACATTTTCTCGCCATCCATGATACCACATACACTACCTCATTTTACATAACAAGTTTACCGGGATTTAATAAACCTTTCGGGTCAAATTCATTACAAATTGCCTTAATTGTTTGAATACCAAGTTCCCCTTTCTCCTCTTGCAGATAAGGGGCATGATCTGTACCAACTCCATGCTGGTGACTGATCGTTCCTCCATTTGATACAATTGCTTTGCTTGCACCTTGTTTCATTTTCTTCCATCTTATAAATAATTCATCTGGATCCTTACACCGACGAAATAAAAATGTTGTATAAATACTTGCACCATCTCGATATATGTGAGACAGATGGGAAAATACTAAAACTTTTTCATTGAAAAATTCCAGATTATTTGAAATCGCAGATTTAATCTCATTCACGGTCTTATGAACATTTTTCCATGGTACTGCAGTTTCTAATGTATCTACCGCAACGCCATAGTCCCAAAGTGTGTTCCGCAAATAAGGAGTCTTGAAGCGATTTTTTTCCCAGCTGTTACCGATGATTCTTCCTACGAAAATACCACTATGATTCTTAATCAGGGATTTTACTTCGTGTCGAATTATCCTTTTTTTATTTCGATTACCGGTAATTCCCAAAATAAGAAGGCAGCGGTCGGAGTGGTAATTTAATGTTTTCAATCCCCTATCAAGCCATTTAATTTGATTCTCCTTTCCTGATAACAGAAGAGTGATTTCTGTTTCGGTTGGATCGCTGAGTCGACATATGGAAATCTGTATATTATTTTGAACAATTGATTTCACTGCATCGCATCCCGAATTCCAATTTCTGAAAAAAGCTCCGTAAAACACATCCACTTCGGGGATCGGTTGAACACGAACAATTGCTTTTGTTAATATTCCTATTCGACCTTCAGAACCCAGCACAAGTTGTTTCAAATCAGGACCTGCAGCACTGGCAGGATGGGGAGGAAGAGAGAAAGATCCCACAGGAGTCTCCAGATGTCCTCCTACGAAAAGATCTTCAATTCGACCGTAATGATATGATTGTTGTCCGCTGGATCGGGTGGCAATCCAACCTCCTAATGTGGAGTATTCAAACGATTGGGGGAAATGACCAAGAGTGTAACCTTGCTGATTTAACTGTTTTTCAATCAATGGTCCTGATGTACCCGTTTGAATTGTAGCTAACTGACTTTTTTTATCAAGTTCAAGAAGGCAATTGAGATTCTTCATGTTTACACTAAGAATAGGATTATCATTTTGAGTGGGATTGATATGTCCAACAACGCTTGTTCCACCACCGTATGGGATTAAACAAATGTTATTTTTGTAGGAAAAGGAAATTGTCTCACGGACTTCTTCAAGGTTTTGAGGATAAACTACACCATCTGGAAAGGTAGTAATGTTACCATAGCGAAGAGCAATCCAATCCGGTAGGCTTTGACCCCGGGAATGATACAATCGGTCAGAGGAGGTTGTTTGAATCAGGGGATGGGGAGATATTTTCGAAGAAGGAATCTGGGTCAGAAGACTATTTTTGGAAACATCGGGAAATGAAACAAGTACCCCTAGTTTTTCTTGAAGATATGTTTCTGCCATTTCCGACAGGGGATAATTAACCGATGAGTCACCCCAACCATTCCATCTCATCATCATACTCATTCCGTTACGTTATTATTTTTCCTTTTTTTGAATCCGCTTCCAGAGCATAATACTTTTTTTCATTGTGATTCGGGTTACTTTTTCTGCTTCAAGATAATTTTTCTCGCGAGCAAGATTAAGTAATTTTTCATAATATGATAGGGAGGTGGATCTATTTTCCGAATTTTTGAAATAAAGCTTTGCCATATCTTTATAGAACGACGAAAAACTGTTTAGAAGAAGCGGGTATATGAGATTATCTGAATACACGGTAAGAATTCTATGGAGTTTCCAATCAAAGTGCGCAAATGATTCAGGAGTATCGTCCTCCAAAATGTTCTGGTTAAAAAATTGAATAATCTTGTTAGGGTGGTATTTTACAGCTTCACAAGTATAAATGGGAGCAATGACTGATCGAACTTCCAATAGTTTTGTTAAAAAGTCAGAAGGAAAAAACTGTCGAAACCGTACAAGGGAACTTAAGATATTAAGACCTCCATCTTTCCATATATCATTGACAACACTGGGTTTTCCCTGGTGGACTGTGATCCAGCCATCACGATCAAGACGTTGAAGAGCTTCCCGAAGAGGGGGTCGAGTAATACCTAATTGTTTTGCAAGTTCCCGTTCACCGGGTAAAGATGAACCGGGAGGGAAGGTTCCGTCCAGAATTGAGGAAATTATAATATCTTCAGCATGAAGGGTTGGACGCTTTGGAGGGGTTATTTTGATCATTTGACTTTCCTATTCAACATCTTGTCTGGTAAGTGGTCATACCACTTGTATTAAATTTAATATTTTTTTTTATTCATTCAATAATTTCATTTGAGGTAATAAATTAATTTTTTACACCAAACTTAAATATTTGGTAAATTAACCCGTTATGAAGCAGCGATACAATCCAGCAGAAATCGAAAATAAGTGGCAGAGATACTGGGAAGAAAACAAGGTTTTCCGTGCGGTTGATTTTTCTCGCAAAAAGAAATTCTACTGTCTTGTGGAGTTTCCATATCCATCCGGAGATGGTCTGCATGTAGGACATCCTCGTTCATACACAGCACTGGATATCCTTGCTCGTAAAAAGAGAATGGAAGGATTTAATGTTCTTTTTCCTATGGGATTTGACAGCTTTGGTTTGCCGTCAGAAAATTATGCCATAAAAACTGGAATTCACCCAAGTATTATCACAAAACAGAATATTGATAAATTCACGAGACAGTTAAAATCTCTTGGATTTTCTTTTGATTGGAATCGAATGTTCTCCACAACGGATCCGGATTATTATAAGTGGACTCAGTGGATATTCACAAAAATATTTGAAAAAGGTCTAGCATATAAAGCCAGGATTCCTATCAACTGGTGTACTTCTTGTAATATTGGATTAGCAAATGAAGAAGTCGTAAATGGATGTTGTGAGCGATGTGGGAGAGAAGTTGAAAAACGAAATATTGAGCAATGGATGCTTCGTATTACCGAATATGCAGATAGACTTATTCAAGACTTGAATGACGTTGATTTTCCAGATAAGGTTAAGAATCAACAAATCAACTGGATTGGGCGATCTGAGGGAGCTGATGTAGATTTCAATATTTCAGGTCATCCTGAAACGATAACTGTTTTTACCACTCGTCCGGATACACTGTTTGGAGCAACATATATGGTTCTCTCTCCCGAACATGAACTTTTGGATACAATTACGACAGAGGAGTATCGACCTGAAGTGGAGCTTTACAAAAAGGAAGCTTCACGAAAAAGTGATCTGGAAAGAACTGAGCTCAGTACAGAAAAATATGGTATCTTCACAGGTGCTTATGCAATTAATCCCGTTAATGAGGAAAATATTCCCATCTGGGTTGCTGATTATGTCCTTATCAGTTATGGTACCGGAGCGATTATGGCAGTACCTGCTCATGACTTACGTGATTTTGAGTTTGCTAAAAATTTTGGTTTACCTATCCGTTGTATAAATCGTCCAGATGAGAAATTAGCACAACGTGACGGGGTACTGGTCGAAGATGTTCTTAATGGGAATGCATGCTGGACTCTTGATGGAATGTTAATTAATTCCACGAACAATAAAGATCTCGACATCAACGGGCTTAATGTTGAGGAAGCCACAAAAACGGTTACCAGATGGTTGGAAGAAAAAGGGTTAGGAGGGTTTGCTGTTAATTACAAACTTCGAGATTGGGTTTTTTCCAGACAGAGGTACTGGGGAGAACCGATTCCTATGATATATTGTGACGATTGTGATTGGGTGGCTGTACCCGAAAAAGATTTGCCGGTACTTCTCCCGGAAGTTGAGAAATATGAACCCACTGATACCGGAGAGTCTCCTCTTGCAGCAATCAAGGAGTGGGTAAACACGACCTGTCCCAAATGCGGGAGGGATGCTTACAGAGAAACAGATACTATGCCAAACTGGGCAGGATCGTCGTGGTACTTTTTACGTTATATCGATCCTGATAATGACTCAGAAATTGCTGACCTGAAAAAGATGAAATACTGGATGCCAGTGGATTGGTATAACGGAGGAATGGAACATACAACATTACATCTTCTCTATTCCCGTTTCTGGAATAAATTTTTATATGATTGTGGTCTGGTTCCTATCAGTGAGCCCTATAAAAAGCGAACATCCCATGGGATGGTTCTTGGAGAAGGCGGGGAAAAAATGTCAAAATCCCGGGGAAATGTAATCAATCCTGACGATGTGGTTCGTGAATATGGTGCTGATGTTTTCCGCGTCTACGAGATGTTTATTGGACCATTTGATCAAGCAGCTTCCTGGGATACAAAAGGAATCGCAGGTATTGACCGGTTTCTTAATAGAGTCTGGCGAACGATTGTTAATAATGAGATTAGTGATATAAAATTGAATAAAGAGCAGCTGCATTTACTCCACTCTACAATTAAAAAAGTATCGGAAGATATTGAAACTCTTGATTTAAATACTGCTATTAGCCAAATGATGATTTTTACAAATGAATTAAGAAAGTATAAAATAATTCCAATGGAGATGGCAGAATGCTTTGTTAAAATTTTATCACCATTTGCGCCACACCTCTGTGAAGAACTATGGGAGACACTTGAACATACGAACTCAATTGCATATGAACCTTGGTCTGAATACGACGAAGAATTAGCCAGACAGGATTTTGTTACTATTGTCATTCAGGTGAATGGAAAGGTTCGTTCACAATTTGATATTCAACGTGATACTCCAGATCCAACTGTCATTGATGCAGCACTTACCGATGAAAAAATAAAACGATATTGCGAGGAAAGGGAAGTAAAGCGAACTATTGTGGTTAAAAACCGCCTTGTAAATATCGTGACTGATTAATTTCTCAAAATGAATATTTTAACAAGAATATTTAAATAAATAATGTTTATTGGTCGGATAGTTTACATAATATATATTATGCGTATAATGAAACTATCCTTATTAATTCATCAGCTTTTAATATTTGTGAACAAGTCATGCAAATGTTTGGATTATTATCGACGATAAAACGTAAATATGTAAAACGTAACCACTATCAATTAAATATTTACGTTTTACATAATTACATAGTGTTACGATTTCTCTATCCATAATTATTTCTGCACTTAGTTCAGTAAGTACGTTCGCTAATGAATATTCAGGCTATAAAGAAAAAATAAGATAAATTATCTCATATCTCGCAATTTATACGACTCTTTAAACTTCTTCAGGTTCTCCTTTGGTCCCATCAACATGATCGTCTGTGTATTATCCAGTGTGAATTCAGGTTCAGGATTAAATTGTACCTTTCCATCTGATGTAATGATGCCAGCAATGAGTAAATTGTATTCTTCACGAATTTTTGATTCTTGTATTTTTAAACCATCATAGCGTTTTAGGGCATCTAATCGAAATTCTTCAATCATCAAATCAACAGATTGTTTATGCGTTGAGATTTCGACATAATCTTCAACTCCTGGCTCAATTAATAACTCTGCAATCCGGTGACCTCCTGCAATATATGGATTGACTATTTTATTAGCACCTGCCCGTCTTAACTTTGGATTAGTTTGTTGTTGGCTACACCGACTGGTAATAAAAAGATTTTTATTCATAGTACGAGCTGACATCGTAACAAATAGATTCTCAGAATCAGTGCTTAAAACGGTTACAAGTCCCTTAGCATCTCTGATTTTTGATTTTTCAATGGTTTCATCAAGGGTTGCATCGCCGTGAACAACAAGATATCCCAGACGTTCTATTTTTTCCACCTTTTCAACATTAGATTCAACAACTACAAAAGGAAGCTTTTGTTTTTTTAATTCTTCACAAACTACCTTTCCCATACGTCCATAGCCGCATACTATAAAGTGATTCTTTAAGCGTTTTATCTTATTGTACATCTTATGCCTCCTAAAGACTTCAAAGTTTAATAGAAATTGAGTGAGTTGTGTTATTGCATAGGCGATGATTCCAATTCCAAGAAAAATAACAACGATTGTCCATATTCTGCCTGCTGCGTCCAACGGATATACTTCGGTGAATCCAACAGTAGAAAGAGTGATAACGGTCATATATAGACAATCAAGAATACTCCACTCTTTACCACCGGTAATTTTGAATCCAATTGCTCCAATAAATACAGTAAATACGATAAGAAGAAATATTTTATATACTTTTGATGAAAATCCCATATCAAATCTCTATTTCCAGTCCATCGCTGGCGACGATTACTTCACCGGAATAATATTTTTTTACCTGGGGAATGATTTCACTTTCCAGAACCTCTGGATATAGATGGGTCAATATCAAGGTTTTTACATCTGATTCCGATGCTATCCTTCCACACTCAGAAGGTGTTAAGTGACCTTTTCTTTTCATATCGTCTGGAAATGAACATTCCAACAGCAGTATATCCATATCCTTTGAATATTTAATGATTTCCGGAAAGTAGTCCATATCACCTGAATAGAGCAGCTTCCCCCCTTCTATCTCAACAAATAAATATCCAACACTGTTATCTGTGTGGTAAGTATGAAAACTTTGAATTATTAAATTGTTCAACTTTATATGTACTTCTGAGATTTCCCTGATTTGAAATTGAATATCGTCATCAATAACCCACTCTCCATAAATCTCCATCAATTGATAAAAATATGTTTGAAATCCTTTTGGAGCAATTATTTGTACTGATTTGGGGCGATTCAGTAACGAATCGTGTTTTAAACTGAACATTAAAGGTATAAAATCAAAACAATGGTCGGGATGAAGATGAGTGTATGTAATAATATCGATATCTCGATAGTTCAGTCCGAAATCGGCTATTTTTCGGAGAGCACCCGAACCACCGTCGATCAGAATGGAATGATTCTCAGATTGAAGAAAATAACCGCTGTTTCCACGTTTTGGATATGGAATAACCGTCCCAGAACCTAATACCGTTAGTTTCATTTTATGAATTTAATCAATAACTATTTTTCGTAACTGCGAATTTAAGAATGAAAATCCGTTAAGCAGTCGTTAAAATAAATTCCGAGATGGAATTTGGCTGGGTTTATTCGTTGGGTGTTCTTTATTGATTATCAGAGCTATTCTTGGATACTTTACTCGGTTATGGATTGTTTACTTTTATCCATAGCATTCACCCAGCTATTATTAAAATTTACATACAAAAGGGGTTGAATCAAAATGTCCAACCACTGTTGTAAATATCACATATGTTTCTCAAGCAAAAGAAAGGATATTAATAACTTTCCTCTGTGATTTCCACTTTCCCCCAGAAAATTCGATAAATGAAAATTGTGTAACCGATAACAATCGGCATTCCAATCAGTGCAATAATCAACATGGCAGACAATGTTGGTGCTGTAGAAGATGAATTTGTAATCGTCAAACTGCGACTCATATCACCAATAGCCGGTACCAGTTTCGGAAACATTCCTACTGCCGTAACACCTATTAACGCTGCAATTGTAATTGATGAAGAAACAAATGGTTTCCATTCATTCTCCTTTAAAATAAGAGTTGGCGTGGCAATTATTGAACCGATCAATAGAATGAAAAACAGCCAGAACAGTGCGTTACTTAGCATACCTTCAAATAAATATGGCGCTTCAAAGAACGCATAGATTGTAGCTAAAATGAACAGTACGACAAATACAGTCCACGCTTTGGAAGCGATATTGTTCATTCGGTCCTTCAGTTCACCTTTGGTTTTTAATACCATATAAATCGCTCCGTGTTTCACAAACATGACCAAGCTTAAAATGCCGATCAACAGCGAAAATGGATTCAGTAAACCAAAGAATGTACCAGTGAATATTCCGTTCTCATCCAATGGAATTCCTCGAAGAAGGTTACCGACAGCAACACCAAACAAAATTGCAGGAAGCAGACTTCCAAGCCCAAAGGCAAAATCCCAAACTGAACGCCATTTGTCAGATTCTACATGTCCACGGAACTCCATTGAAACTGCGCGTAGAATTAACGCAAGTAACACAAGCATCAACGCCAGGTAAAATCCACTGAATACAGTTGCATATACAGGTGGAAATGCTGCAAACAATGCACCACCAGCAGTAAGCAGCCACACTTCGTTACCATCCCAGACAGGACCAATTGCATTTATGTTGATTCTTCTCTCCTCTTCAGATTTCGCAAAAAGATGTAACACACCAACCCCAAGATCAAAACCATCTAAGATTGCGTATCCGGTTATTAATACGCCATAAAGAAAAAACCAGATTATTTGTAAAGTTCCTAATTCCATTGTTATACCTCCTTAATAATTTCTTTGGGACCCTGTTTTATTTGTTTCAACAGGAAGTACAAATATGCGCCGAACAACAATATGTATATTATTCCGAACATAACGATAGAAAAAATTATTTCACCAGTGGAAACGTTTGTTGAAATGGCATCTTTCGTTCGCATCACGTTGTAAACAATCCATGGCTGACGTCCTACTTCTGCTGTGATCCAACCCAATTGATTTGTTAATAATGGCAAAGGTGCGGACCCAATTAAAATTTTCAGCAGCCAATCTGTTTTGTATAATTTCTCGCTTTTTATCAGAAAAACAGAAACCAGCATTAAAATGATAAAAAATGAACCTAAATACACCATCAAATGGAATGGGATAAATGTCAAACCAAATGGCGGTAGATCTCTGTCTTTGAACTCATTCATTCCCTGAACTTCTCCATCTTTGGATAATAACCAATTAATACCTCCGGGAATTTCAATTCTGAAATTCACATCCCGAGTTTCTGAATCCGGTATGCCAAAAGCCAGTAACGGTACGTTATCCGATGTTTCGGTAATTCCCTCAATCGTGGCAAATTTTGCCGGTTGTGTTTCGGCAACCTGAACAGTGTGCATATGCCCTAACGGGAATAATTCCAAGACCGAAGCGACAAAGCCGACAATTACAGCAATCTTCAAAGATTTTTTCATCATCTCCGCTTGCCTGTTTTTCAGGATTAAATATGCAGAGATACCAGCAACAATAAATGCAGCAGTAATTAATGCAGCGTCAACTGTGTGTAAAAATCGAATCACAGTAGATGGATTAAATGCGGCTTCTGCAAAACTGGTTAATTCAGCGCGACCATTTCGAATGACATATCCTGCGGGTGTTTGCATCCATGAATTGGCAATGATAATCCAGAATGCAGAAATTGTAGAACCCACCGCCACCATTAGTGCGGAAAACCAGTGTACACCTTTCGAAACTTTATTCCTTCCAAATAGATAAAGTCCAAGAAAACCTGATTCCAGAAAGAATGCGAACACACCTTCGGCTGCTAATGGCGCACCGAAAATATCACCGACGAACTTCGAATATTCTGCCCAATTGGTACCAAATTGGAACTCCATAACAATTCCTGTAGCAACACCCATTACAAAGGTCAAAGCAAGTAACTTGCCGTAGAACTTTCCTAATTGTATATACAATTCGCTATTTCTCCTCCAACCAAGTGTCTCAAAAGTAATTAAAATCCAAGCTAATCCGATTGTTATCGGTGGAAAAAGAAAATGGAACCCAACTGTCATCGCAAATTGGATTCTTGAAAGTAATACTTCCATCATTCTCCTCCTTTTGATTTTAGACTATTTTCTGAAATGATAAACTCTGATACAAATGTGTTTTCCAACGTATCCAATAAATTTTGTTCAAGATTTCCAAAATATATATGAATCTTACATGAAGAAACCAACGGACAAATAGCAGGATTTTTCAAACACTCATTCAAAGTGGAATTGAAATTCATTGCAGTTAAAATATCCAGAAATGAAAGATTCTTTGGATTTTTAGTTAATTTGACTCCACCGTTTCGTCCACGAACGGATTCCAATATTTGGTTCTTTTTTAATTGATGGACAATTTTTGAGGTAATCGGTTTTGTTAACAATAATGAATTTGATATGTCAGTGATAGATCGGTGTCCACCGGGGAAAATCGATGCTAAATACGCTGAAATCCGAATGGCGTAATCGTATTCTCTTTTAATAAAGCTGCTGTATTTAAACATTACCTTACAGGTAATGTATTATCAATCTTACGTATAAAACAATCTATATTTTAAAAAAGTAAATATTAAAACAAGCCTAATGAAGTCTACTAATTGGAGTGGAATGTAAGATTCAATTAAAGCAGAATGAGAAGGTAATATGGATAGACTATAAGATTACCTATGCTATATGAAACAACTGAATAAACACATATATCAATATAGTAGCCCCGTCTTTCAGAGCGTGTGTAGAATATGAAAATATGTTGTTACACTGTTCCTGCTTTCGTGCCTTCAGCGGATAGGCAGTGCTTGTGGAAAGTTTGTATTGGGTTAGGATTAACTGAAACAAAAAAGGCAGTGAAAACACCGCCCCTTCTTTTCGTTCTTTTACCTGAGCCTTATCTCAATAGAACCATCCATCTACTCCCGATAAATCGAGATACGATGGACAAGTCTTCATTATTTCAACAGCAGCATTTTATGGGTCTGGATAAAATCTCCCCCTCGTATTTGATACAGGTACACACCAGCACCGACAGGTGTACCGAAACTATCCGTACCATCCCACACTGCCTTATGATAACCACTCACCAGTTCACCACT
>JACNLN010000150.1:2203-12585 GCA_014381485.1 Fidelibacterota bacterium | reverse complement strand
AAAAAAGTAATCCAACCATCCTGGTTGGATTGATGAAAGATATGCAAAACGATTACGATACAGTATTTATTTACTTTGATTATGAAAGCTTAACTGCACAACGAAGAAGAAATCTACCACACTGGGAACAGCGAGGAGTCACTTATTTTGTAACTTTCCGTTTATGGGATTCAATCCCTAAAGAAGCCGCTGAAAGAATTAAAAATGAACGGGAAGAATGGAAACGGTTAAATAAAATTGTGAATGATGTAGACTTACACAATCTCAACATTGAGAAAAAGATAGAATATCATCGGTTGTTCTCCAAGCGGATTGATGATTTGCTTGATAACGGTCATGGTTCTTGTGTCTTAAGAAATCCTGAAATCTCCTTAATTGTCCTAACAGCGCTTGAACATTTTGATGGCGAGCGCTATCAGATTGACCATTAGGTTATCATGCCTAATCATGTCCATATTCTTGTTAAACCAATAAAAAATTGGTCACTTACAAAAATCACACATTCATGGAAATTTTATACTGCAAATGAAATAAACAAAATATTGGGAAGAAATGGACAATTATGGATGCATGAATCGTTTGACCACATTGTCAGAAGTCCTGAACAGTTACAACGGATTCGAAAATACATTAGCGATAACCCAAAGAATTTACCCAAATCGCATTGCCGAATTGCAAAGTAAAGTAACCCAACCATCTTGGTTGGGGAAATCCACAATCAGGATGATTGTTATACATTGGTCAATAGCGAGGTTCAGACACGGCAATGTAGGATCTACTGTCCGGTTCCCATGCAATGGCATGAATTCGAGCAATATGATCCTTTAGAACAACAGGAAGTCCTCTTTCCTTCACAAAATTTTGAATCTCTTCTGGCATGGTTTTCTCCATAATCACAACATCCGGTCGAAACTGGTGGTGAAAACGTGGAGCAGCCATTGCTTTCTCTAAAGATAAATCAAAAGCCGTCACACCAATAATTGTCTCAAGTACACCGCTGATAATGGTAGGTCCTCCGGCACCTCCCAACAATAGAATCGGTTTCCCATTCTTCACTACGATGGTAGGAGACATGCTGGAGAGAGGGCGCTTTCCCGGAGCAATGGCATTGGCCCTACTGCCAGTAAGTCCAAATACATTGGGAGCACCCGGTTGAGCGCTGAAATCATCCATCTCATTATTGAGAATGACACCCGTCCCCGGCAGCGTTATTTTTGACCCAAACGTGAGGTTCAGCGTCTGATTCACCACAACCACATTTCCCCATCTATCCACGACCGAAAAACTGGTGGTATGTCCATCAATTTCCACATTGGAGCGGACCTTTTCTGAAATCTCTGAATTCTCGCTCATAATTGCTTGTACACTCGAATCGGCGTAACTCTTGCTGATAAGATGGTCAACAGGTACTGAATAAAAATCGGGATCCCCGAGATGAAGAGCTCTGTCTTCAAATGCCTTCCGCATAAAAAGGGTGGTCCAGTAAACTGTCTCTTCGTCCCAGTTGTTCTTCCCTTCTAAAACTCCCGATGATTCCAACATATTCAGAATCTCCAGGATGAGAATACCTCCCGAGCTGGGAGGAGCCATACCAATAATTTCATAATCACGAAAACGTCCAATCACGGGATTCCGTAATCTTACCGAATAGCCTGCCATATCATTCTCAGTTATCAATCCCCCATTTTCCGCCATAAATTTCGCTAACTGTTTCGAAAACTCACCGCAGTAAAAATAATTTATTCCCTCTTTTTTAATCTTCTCATATGTCTCAGCCAGATCGGGTTGAATCAATATATCTCCCTCCTGCAACGGAGACCTATCTTTTCTGAAGTAGATTCTCCGTGACTCAGGATTTTCCTTTAATAATTCTATGACATCCCGGTAGCGGGATAGATAATAGGCATCCACGTCAAATCCCTGCTTTGCCACCTCACTGGAGGGAGTAATGAGCTCACTGATAAGTTTTGTCCCTGCCAGTTCCAGTGCCTTTTCATACGCAGTAAGAATTCCCGGCACACCAACAGCAAGAGGACCCAACTGACTGATCTGTGGGGTGAATTCCTCGTTCTGGATGTACATATCCCGAGTAGCTTCTGCTGGTGCTGTCTCACGACCGTCAATGGTGTAAACGGTACCATCTGACAGTCGAATCAGGATAAATCCTCCTCCGCCAATACCAGAGTTAAACTGGTCTACCACACCCAGTGTAAGACCGGTTGCCACAGCTGCATCAACGGCATTCCCCCCGGATTTTAAAACAGCCATACCGATGTTCACTGCAATCTGATGAGACGCTACTACGGTACCAACAGTATGTTCGTCAGATGGGAATTGCAGACCCAAATGGTATGCACAGCTTGAAAGATATAAAAGAAATATAAAAAGGACTTTTACAGTTCTATTCATCTTTATCCGTATCTTCTCCTATTTGATTCTTAATCTGTTTTTGGATCTTTTCCTTCTCTTTCCTGCGGTCATATTTGGTTTTATCAGGCTCTACTTTTTCAGTAGGTATCGGGTGTGTAGATTTCTTCAGCGATTTCTTAATCCCTTTTTTTCTATGTTTCTTTTTTTTCTTAGTCATCGGAACTTAACCTGTGGTTTTATCCAACTAAAAGACCCCTTACTTCACTGCTCCCCCGATAAATCGGGGCTCCAACATCAACCATCAACTCCCGATGAATCGGGATTTCCGCTTCGCTCCAACATCAACCATCAAACATCATCCATCTTTCATTATTTCCTTCGTTCTATCCAGCCAATAATCCCCGGCAGGATCAGCACAGTCGTTAGGAAGCAGGCGCTAACACCAATCGAAAGCGCAATACCCAGACTGCCATACCCACGCCAGATAGAAAACACCATCGAACCAAAAGCCAGGATTGTTGTGAGCGACGTCAAAAGAATTGCCTTGCCGGTACTGGAAAAGACCGTTTTAACAGAATTAGCGCCCTCCCTGCGCCAGCGGTGAATAATGTGTACACCATCATCAATCCCAATACCGAGGATCATGGGGATCCCCATAACGTTAACCACATCCAGCTGTCGACCAACAAGGTGCATGATTCCAACCATCCATACCATTCCAGCTGCCAGCGGAATCATCGCCATGAGGGCGTGACCAGGATGACGAAAATCAACCAAGAGTAGAATAAAAACAACCAACAATGTCAACAACGCAGCATTACGACCATCTCTGCCAACAATGTCGATCAATGCCCTGAAAACAGGAGGAAAACCTGTAGCACGTTTACTCATTTTCTCCAGATCATCGGTAAAACGATCTAAAAACCTTGCATCCTGCCAGATATTATCGCCGGGAAGTACCGTTACAAGAAACAGGTTTTGGTCTTCATTGGCATAGCGATTAACAATAGACTCCGGCAAGTTTTCCAGAAGAATTGGATTCATATTGGTCATCTTTAACACACTGTTTTTGAAATAATCAGCATAATCGTTTTGAAATGCATCAGCTCCGGCCAGAATATTCTTGTCATTACTTTGTAGAATTGACTTCAATCTGTTGAAAATAGTTTCACCCCTCTTGTAGTCCGGACCTCCAACCATTTCACCGCATTTTTTATCAACTTTATCCTGCCCACCCAGAAAAGCCAGGTCCTGCAATTCCATTATGTTCATCTCCAATCGGTCTATTTCCTGGTTTAATTTATCTATGTCATTTTCTGTGTGCAGCGGCTGGTGTTTAGCGCCTGAAATTAGACCTTTAATTTCTTCGATATGAGGTCGTCGTTTCTGCTGCTCTTTCGTCGATGGAAGATACAGCGAGATATCTTCAACCATCGCCACTGAAGAATAATCTCTTGCCTTCTCCGATAGATCCCTTGAATCTTCCGTACCTTCTGCTACCAGATAGGCAAAATCCATGCTCAGGTCGAACTTGTCCAAAACCGTGTCCTGCAGGGTAATGCTGGGAATGCCTTCCACCTCAATATTCATGTAATTGTAATCAAATGTGATGTTGAATGCCGACCACGTCAGTAATCCTGTAAGAACGATAGCAGTCAAGATGGTAAAGACGTAGCGTTTTTTCAAAATCTCACACGCTCGACCCAAGGCAACAAAAGAAATATCCCTGGGTTCTGATAACTTTTCTTTGCCCTTTTTCAAAAGTCTCTTTTCCCTGCGACGTTCACGGATCACCAATATCCCCGGCAGGAACAGGAAAGTAGCAACCGCCACAGCCAACAGCCCCACTCCAGTAACCAGACCCAATTCGCTCATCAATCTGGAATCCCCAATCATTAACGCAAAAAAGGCACAAGAGGTGGTGACAGCTCCTGTCATTACTCCCTTTCCAGTTTTTAACAACCCTTCTCTCATGGCACTGTCTAATGGATAACCAAGAGCTCGCATTTCCGTAAAGGCAGAAATGATGTGAATCGAAAAATCAATACCCAATCCTATCAACACAACCACAAACATCATCGTCATCATGTTAAGTACCGGGACAAAAAACAGTGAAATTCCGGCTGCCCAGATCAAGCCGATAATGAGATTTACAAGCGCAAGAATTGGCGCTACCCACATTCGGAAAGAAACAAACAAAAGCGCACCGATAGCAATCATCGCAATCGTGGAAGTATATTGTAAACCCTGCATGCTGTAAACCATTTCATCATGCCCCAAGGGGATACTGCCGGTCAGCCCAGCTTGCACACTTGGAAACTTCCTCAGCGTCTCATCCACCAGTGCTTGAACTGCTTCCGTCCCATCAACCATCAATTCCATATCCATCATACTAAAATTTGGTATTACATTCAAAATCAGTGCCCTGCGGTCGTAGGAGATGAAATACGGGTCACCTATCAATAGCTTATCCGTGGCAGCGCGAGTTTCCTGAATATCTACTTTTTCCCCCGCAAGATAACGCTCCATCACCTGCAGCCAGGTTTCAATTCCATCTAAGAACATATAGGCGCCGTCTTCCTTTTCGCGGGTGCTCAGTGATTCTTCCGTCTGGATATATTCCTTCTCAAAGCTGTTGTTGATATTCGTTAAGAGCGGAATAAGCGCCGGATCCTGAAAAATGTCCTTTATATTCTTCAGGTCAGATTCCTTCATCAGCATGAATCCGTGATTGCGGATAAAGTCTACTTCCTGCTTGTAGTCCACCCGTCGGACAAACACTCTTGGCTCAGCGTCTTTTCCGGGAACAGGAAGAGGCTGTAGCAGTTTCGGCGCTATGTCATCTGCAAAAGCTTTTATCTTTTTCTCATCTCCCTGTACAACAATTACAATATTGGAAGCGGAAACAAACTCATCTAATATGCGGTCAAATTCAATCGTACGTTTGTCTCCTCGAGGAAGCATATCTGACCACTTTGTGGTATATTGAATATGTTCAGCTATATATCCAAAAAACAGCGTCAGTATAATGACCGCTGCCATCATCCATCGGGTTTTGTTCACTGACCAATCTGCCAGTTTGATTAGTACTTTATCTCTCATAATGTCTCCTACTCTAACTGCTAATTAACGCCAATTATCGCCAATGAAAAAACAATGAAAAAACCTGGTCAACATAACCTTTCTCATAAAACTATTCGCGTCCATTAGCGTTCATTGGCGGTCCTTCTCAACACTCTCAACCGCTAATTAACGCCAATTATCGCTAATGTAAGAACAATGAAAAAACCTGGTCACCACAACCTCTCTCGTAAAACTCTTCGCGTCCATTAGCGGTTATTCGCGGTTGTGCTCTCACGAGCTGTGTCAAAAACGAGTCTCTCCCATTGAAGTTTCATGGGTTTAAAATTAAGAATCAACCCAACCTTCAATCCGGTTATTCTCAGGTAATTCAACAGCTGGCCCCGATGCTCGTCTAGTATCGATTCTACTGTCTTGACTTCCACAATGATCTTGCCTGCTACTATCAAATCAGGAACATATTTGTCGATAAGTTCCCCACGATAATGAACTGGAAACTCCTTCTGATCCTCGAAGCTCAACTCCCCATGCCCGAACTCAACACACAACCCCCTTTCGTATGTTTTCTCTCTAAGGCCCGGTCCAATTCCACTGTGTACTTTCATTGCATATCCGACAATTTCGTAAACCAGTTCCTTTTCCAATAATTTGCTCATATCTTTATCCTACTGATTTGCGTTCATTCGCGTTAACCTGTCAGGCTCCTGACTGATTAGCGGTCTCCTGTATTCATTGTCCGTTTTCCCATCATATTTAGTTTGAACTTTCTAATACTTTCCGGTAGTATTATTTCTCCCTTTGGACTCTTAAAAAAAAGTGAATCGAAAGGACACTGCACAATGCACGCTCCGCACTGGACGCACAGGTCAGCCCTGGGCCTCGTTGCCAGATGCTTTTCTTGATCTACTTCATAGCAGTTCCGTGGACACACCTGCTCACAGAAAGCGGCTCCCCGGCACCTTTTCTCATCCAGCTCAATTGTAAACATCCTGTCCTTATGCAGGCCACTCTTATAGACGGGTGTGCTGCCCATGAGATCAATGCTCACCAAGAGAATCACTATGGAACAGACAATCCCCCATCTGAGAAAGAACCCCCAGTCGAAGCTCTCAGGTCCCATGCTCAGTCCCACCAGGACCACCAGAACAACAGCCAATAGAATGAGCTGAAATCCGCCACGTCCGAAATCGAACAACACAAACCCCACCCTCTCCGTCTTCGGATTGAGCCATTGTTCATAGAGCGGAAAAGCAAGGAAGACGAGCAGTGCCACACCCCACGTCAGCATTACAACCGGTATAATAGCTCCCTTCCAGAAGGCAGATAGAATCGCGGTAAAAAAAATGGAGATAAGAAACGCCCACGCCACTGCCATTTCGAAACGCCGCACCATAGGAAACTCCACTTGTCTCATTGACTCTATCTTAGTTTCACCGTTTGCTAAAAATTCCTTAATATCCATAGCTTCAACTGGGCCCCAGATGCCTTTCCATCCTGTCTTCTTTTTGATCACCTTTCTCTCCAAACCTGTGGCAGCGAGCTGAGGAAGTATGACCTCCCTGTGATCTACAAGATCTTCGATACCACTGGTCTTCAGAACAGAAACAGCATCGTGATTGGTGAATAACCCTCCGGTAGCAGCGCACCAGACATTAATTCCTCTGCTGTTAGCCACCAACAGAAAGGCATCAAGTCCCCGCAGTGCCCGTTTCATCCTCTGCACCGTCAGATGATAATTGCAGGTGAGAAGCACCGGTGAGTTCCTGTCTGGATTGCCTATCCTGATGAGACCAGTTTTGGCTGGAAACGGAGCCATCCTCAGGCAGGTCTCAACCGTGTTGATGAAAATGTATATAAGAGATTCCATTTTTATTCCCCGTTGGGCTTTCGAGCTACCATCTGAATAAGAGTACCCATCTGGTAAGTCTGGCTTGACTCCAATTGAAACCCACTCCAAACAAGTGATTGTGCAAGTCCTTTTACTGTATGGGTTGTTGTCTGGGTTAAAAGATACGTAATGACAACGAGTGGAATCCGTACGGCTAGCTGTAGTATTCTCAGGGGCAAACTGACAGCCAGTACCTCATCAACAATAATTAGCTTACCTCCAGGTTTCAAAATTCTCATTGCTTCTTCCAACGTAAATGCTATCTCGCCTTTGCTTAGTTCAGAAAAACACAGTCCACTCATCACCACATCATAACTATCGCTGCCTTCCTTCTCCATTTCAGCAATACCCGTTTCTTCAAATGTTATATTTTGTAAATCTTCCTTCTTAGCTCGCCTTCTCGCTACCTCCAGCATTTCCGAATTGACGTCAATTCCCTTAACAAATGCACCTCTTCTAGCAGATCTAAGGCTGAGCGCACCCGTACCACAACCGATATCCAGAACTTTCTGATCCTTTTCAACCAGGAGAGCTATCCGCTCATAGATTCTGTCAATTTGCCCCAACGTCAGCATCCGAATCCCCGCATCGTACCGGCTGGGGGCTGACTCCAGAATCTTCATCAGAACGTAAGTACTCATATGAAATAGGTTTTAAGTATCAACTCTCAAGGTTCAAGGTTCAAGGTTTTAACGCAAAGGCGCAAAGATAAGTGGTTTAATTCTACTCTTCACCCAATACCCAATCACCAGTTACCAGTTACCATTCACCAGTTACCAAATTTGTATCCCCATCCTTTCCATATCTTCCATCAACCTCTCCGGCTCTACTAACTGCCCCATCCAGTGTAAACCCGGTTTCCGGATGGAATCATCCAGGTACTGCAACAGACAAGCTACCACTGGAATGGCGGTGAACCAGTATCCATCTTCATGGAAAAGGGTTGTTTCAAAAGTGGATTCCTGTCCATCCTTTTTCCCTTTTGCCCTCAATTTCATGATAACGTAAAACGGCGGTTTGGAGATTTTTCCCCATGTCCATGCAAAGAGGTTCCCCATCGGTTTCGCCATCATGTTTGGAAATAGCTTTACCATGAGCATAACAAATGGCATCACTAACAGATCCATTAACCACCCAAAACCGGCAATGTAAAATCCGGTTTCCTGCAGCGTTGGAATCAATGTTGGCAGGTCGTGAATCTCTTCAAAAAACATAGGAACACATGTTCTTTTTCCGGCTGGCTTACCAAAGTCAATTGTCTGAAAATCTTTCGTCGTCCACATACTGGCTTTTTTCCACTGGCTGTCCTGAAAAAACGTGGCATCATAATCCTGAAGTTCCTGAATGAATTCCTGTTTGGTGGCATTCGTGAGTTCGACGTTTTTCATATCCGTGTTGATGGCGCTGTAAGTCACAGCCGATTCCAAGTCATCTAATTGACTGTCTGCATAACGCACCAATGCGGATGGTAATCCCGGGTGAAACCCCGCTTCGCTGATGAAACACCCATCAGTAGATTCTATCTCGTCTGCCATGGATTTCAGAATTCGCACTTTCTCCGATGAATACTGGACGTCCAAATAATCACATCCTGCATCCAGACAGGCACGGGTAATATTTTCCGTGAACTGTGCGGTGGATGCCGCAGAGACAACCATGTCTTGACCATCAAACACATTCATCAACGAACTTTTGTTTGATGCATCAACAGTCTTCCAGCTCACTCTATCAGGCTGACCCAACTTTTCAGCAGATTGGCGAAGTTTATCTTCGTTTCTTGCTGCTAAAACAATGTGAACATCTGTATGTTGTACCAGAAGTTGGGCGATTTTTTCACCCGTGTTTCCACTACCACCTAATATGAATATACTTTTCATTTTATTCCCCCTTTTTTTCCCTGCGATCTCTGCGGCAAAACCTAAAAATATGCTCTCAAACGCAATCTGACCGCCCTGTCCTGCACACCGAATTCTGTTTTATCGTCACCAAAAGACTGACTTATCAATAAAGTAACGTTCACATTTTCAAAAGCGTTCCATTCCAACTGTGGATTTATCACGAAACTTTCATCATTAAAATTCACAATACCAAAAACCCCTATGGTTAAGAGATCTGCAAGAGGATGATTTAGATAAACAAAGGAGTAGTCCTGCATGAGACTGTGAGTCTCGCCATTGAGGTAATAGATATAATCGTTAAATCGAAGCTCTTCTCCGCCAGAAATCCCACTACCGTTATGGTAATACTCTACCATTAGATATGTCTGGAAGTCAAAGGTATAGTCGAATCCTGTGAGAAATTCAACATAATCATCTTCCTCTTTCAGCTTATTCCAAGCTCCTTCTGCCCACAATCCCAGACCAAAAAGTTCTCCTACTATGGCTCCCCCTACTATTTGTCGTTCTGTGGGTATCACACTTTCCTGAATTGGCATGAATATATTCATAGTATCAAGTTCAATACCAGTTCTGTCCCATTGAAATGTTCCAGATATTAACATAAGATCGAAACTACCAAGACCCATTTTGAGCTGAATGAATCGCCGAGAGATATTCCAGTCGGATCCCGGAGTAACAATCAGATCTGCCAGTAATCTTGATCCCAGAGGTATCTCCACTCTCACAGCATTAATACCGGGATTTTCATATGTCGGATCTAACAAATCCTTCTGATTGAAAATATCGGTTGGGTTCCAGGCATAGCCGGTCCCCAGAGCAATCTGCTGCTTCCCAACGGTTACATCAAACTTGGAGAAGCTAGCCCGTAGATAAACGTTATCTAAAAAAAGAGTATCCAGGATGGGATATGGAAACTCACTTATCAAAGTATCTCCAAACGTTTTTTCCCAAACCCCATCAGGGACAAAATCAAACAAATCCCATGTTTTTTTACCAAAAAACTGCTGGACATTCAAGTTGGCACCGATCAATATCTGCTCGGATGGACGTGCTTCCATATCCAATCGAAACTTATTATAACCGAAATTGTACGTGTTCTCTTCAATCTTAATCTGATCAAATTCCGATTCATAGTACCCGAAAAA
>JACNLN010000150.1:0-1522 GCA_014381485.1 Fidelibacterota bacterium | reverse complement strand
ATTTCTTCAAATTCCTTTCACTGAAAAAGTCTTTCGACGGCTTCCAATCATAAGTGACAGATTTAACTGCCATTTTAGTCTCACTGTTATCTTCAAGGTTCTTCATCACCATTTCCATAGCTGTCGGATAGTCGTCAATGATCTTGATATCTTTTAAGAAAAGTGTTTTGAACAGATCCCCGTCTTCATTGTAGTAGTCCATTTTGAGCGGATAGAAATTATCCGTTTTAACCCAGGATACTACTTTTGAGTAAGATACATCAGATTTCTCTTTGGCAACTGATTCCACTTTCCAGCAATGTACACCATCAATTTTTTCCCTGCCCAAATTTTCAGTTTCGTAATCTTCCACCCAGGTGTCTCCTGACCCCAAATCTTCATAAGTGAAATCGCTGCCCTGAACCTTCTGTTTTTTTGCATGGGTTGCTAATTTTCTTACCCGCTTTGTTCTTGGGAAATAAGCCCAGATATCGTCAGCGTAATTCAACATCAGAAAGGCTTGACCTCTTACTCTAGCAGGTTTGATGTAACGCATAAGATTTTTTTCGCCCCTGTTGGCAGAATACATCTCGAATTCAAATGTACGGGTCTTACCGGAAGAAGTCTGAATAGTCTGGGTCATCATTCCTTTACTGTTAGTGGGAGTTAGAATATCATTCATTTTTTTTATGATCTTCTGTCCGGTGGGAATTTGAGCATAGAGTGAGTTTATAAAAATAAAACTCCAAATTATCAACTTAGTATTTTTAGTTACTTGTTTACTGTTCATTTGTTTATCCCTCTCATAAACGAACGGATAGCTTCCTTTTTCACGTTTTCGAATTTTTCGTGATCCCGGATCAGCATGTATTGCCATGCCAATCCGTCCATGAACGCCAGTAAAAGAGTTGCCACCCCTTCATAGCTCATCTCCCTGAACTGACCGGCTTCTACTCCTGCCCGAAGAATTTCCTTCACGATGACTCGGAACTCCTCATAGACTTCTTCCAAAAAAGTGTCCCCGGAATCATGCCACAGTCCCCGGGCTGCCTGCGCCCACAGTTCCGTCATAATAAGAATGGCATCACCCATGCCGATCATGGCATCCATACCTTGCTCCAGTAGCGCTTCCAGTTTATTGCGGGGAGAGAGATCACTGCCCACAAGCCCCGCAAGCTGGTTCATCATTTCTTGCATTACGGAACTCTCGATGGCGGTGAAGATCTCCTCCTTGCTACGGAAATACTCGTAAACCGTACCCTTGCCGATCCCCGCATCAACGGCAATATCGGCGATACGACCTTTCTCCAATCCTTTCCGGGCAAAGACCCTGATGGCGGCTTCAATAATCTGCTGTTCCTTGTTTCCGGACATCTTCTCCTCTTCTCTGTCCTACTCCTTGTATGACCGACTGGTCAGTCATAATTTAACATCACTTCATTTAATAAACAAGTATAAAAACTTAAAATGCACTAAACCAGATCTATTCATCAGCCACCCCCGTGAAATATTCTCCTTCGTCGAATTTCACCGGGCAGGCAAA
>JACNLN010000146.1 GCA_014381485.1 Fidelibacterota bacterium | reverse complement strand
GATGTATTCCTCACTTACTATCGCGCATGTAGAAATCTTTTGAAGGAACATATAGGTCAATTTTTAAAAGATCATTAATCACCAAATTGATTAGACGTATTATATTTTTTTTAGTCTTGTTTGTTCTCCCTCTCTATTCTCAAGTAGTTCTTTCTGAGATTATGTTTGATATTGAGAATCCAAACGAATTTGTTGAGTTATACAATCTCTCAGCTGTAGACACCATCAATTTAACTGGGTGGAAAATAAGTGATATAGGAGAAGTTGACTCCCTCATTGATGCAGGCAGTGGGATGAAACTTCCTCCTCATTCTTATGGAGTGATCTTCGAAGGGGACTACGATATGGAAACAGGATTATATAACTCCATCTTCCCGGATTCTGCCATTGCCCTTACCATTGATGGAAAAACCCTTGGTAACCGACTCAGTCAAACAGACTCTCTGTACTTAATCGACACTACCGGAATAAAGGTTGACAGTTATGGATGGGAAAATATTTCTAATCCAGGATTTTCTCTGGAAAGGATTCGACTCCACATGCCAAGTGAAGAGAGTAATTGGTCAACAAGTCTATATTCTCTGGGAACGCCAGGTTTTTTAAATAGCGTGACTCCACTGGAAATTGACGGTTTAATTGTTTCAGAATCAATACATCATTCGCCCACATATCCCAGTCCAGGTCAGGAAATTTCCCTCTCAATACCAATTTTCAACAAAGGACTTACTTCCATTGGAGGTGAGGTGTTTATCTATTGGCAGAATGAAATTCTCAATACCAGCACATTTACCGACCTTGAAGAATTGGACACCACAATCATCTCTTTTCAATTACCCTCTTTGACACATGGTATTCAAAGTTTATTTATTTCACTGTACGTTGATGGTGATATGAATATTGAAGACAACACAACTGACTATGAAATCACAGTACAATTTGAATTGGGTATAGTACAAATCAACGAATTTTTATACCTGCCTGATGGTGAGCAGGTTGAGTTCATAGAATTTCGAAATGTCAGCAACGATTCGGTGAATTTGCATGAATGGAGCTTTTCTGACGCAACTACTTCAACATATGTTCTACCGGAAATTACCGTACCATCTCATACGTATTTTATCGTTGCTGAGGATACGTCAATCGCAACATTCATGCCTGAAAATTCTCTCCTGATTCTCTCACCCGATGGTTTTCCAACGCTGAATAACAGCGGTGATGAAATCTATATTTACGACCCAACTGGTTTAACGATTGATTCCCTTACATATACACCAGATTGGGGAAGCCAAATCGGTCACTCTCTGGAGAAGATCACTCCAGAACTCCCATCAGACAACCCTGATAACTGGTCCGTCTGCCAGGACTCCCTTGGAATCACACCGGGACGGAAAAACAGCATTTCCCCTCTCGATATCGATGTTGCCATTAATGTTAATACAATTATACACTCACCCCTTGTTCCAACTTCAGATCAAACAATTACCATTTCTGCCACTATACTAAACATAGGAACTTTAACTGTTGATGGAACAGTAGATGTCAGTGAAAATGAATTGTTACTATCCACCACAAGTTTCTCTGGACTGGTAGCTGGTGACTCGGTTTCGCTGGAGGTTGAACTTTCTCCGTTAAGCCCAGGAATTCATATACTTGATATTTACGTAACTGTTAATAGCGATATGAATCCTAACAACAACATTACCAAACACACACTGGTAGTACAATATCTGGAAAGGGTTATCACACTTAACGAATTTCTCTATTCTCCAGATCCCGGGTTTGAGGAATTTATCGAATTCGTTAACATTTCTGAAGACTCACTGGATCTGCATATGTGGGGCTTTTCTGATAGCGACACTTCCTCTATCCGCAAATTTCCACCATTCAAAATAGCGTCACATGAATATGTTGTTGTGAGTAAAGATTCGTCCATTCTGCCATTTATACCTGAAGACGGTGTTTTGCTTGTCTCTGAAAATGGCTTTCCATCTCTAAACAACACAGAAGATTCCATTTTCCTATTTGACCCGACTGGTTATATCATCGATTCTCTCCATTATTCCTCAAGCTGGGGTGGTAATAATAGTCGCTCATTAGAAAAATTCAATCCTGAACTCGAATCCTCAAATCCATCAAACTGGGGAACTTGTATTTCCTCAGAGAAGATGACACCAGGCCAGCAGAACAGTAACTTCTTTGAGTCTCTTCCCTCGCAAGGTAAAATCTCCTTAGATCCTAATCCATTTTCACCTGATGGAGACGGATTTGAGGATGAACTCCGAATTTCTTACAATCTACCTTTTTCTCAATCCTATTTAACCGTCACCATCTTCGATAATATAGGACGAACCGCTCGCGATCTGGTTAAAAATTTAGTCAGCAGTTCTCAGGGGATTCTTGTCTGGGACGGCTATACTAACAAAGGGAAAAGGGCAAGAATAGGTATCTACATCATTAAAATAAACGCAGTAGATATGAATACCCAAAAAAGTGTTGAATGGATAGATACTATTGTTTTAGCTGAGCCTCTTCGATAATTGCTTTTCCCAGACATTCCTTGTATATTTTAGTATTATGATTGACAAAGATTTTACCACACTATTTCACGTTCTGTCCAGCGAACAGCAGATCATTCAGCGCATGGATCAAAAAGCCTTTACCATGCTCTCAATTCTTGGCGTCTTCATGGTTTTTTTCATTGTTCATTTTATGAAGGTCCAGCTGGATTGGTTTAAATTCGTTATGGTAATTATCTACTTTATTTCCGCAATTCTGGCTATTGTACATCTTGTATTGGTTGTTGTCCCCCGCGTTCGAAATGACAACTCCTCATCATCTGACGAATCACTCAATCCCACTTTCTTTACAGGCATCAGCAAATTTTCATCTCCCGGTGAATACAGCAAATATCTGATGGAGATATCTGGAGATAAAGACAGGGTTTACGAAATGTTTGCTTCTCAGGTTTTTGCACTGGGTAAAATTAATCACCATAAAAATAGGGCGCTGAAGCGTTCCATTCTATTCTTTGTAGCTGCTATAGTATCTGAACTTCTTATCATTACATCTATGGCTTGGTCTCGGGCATTACCTTTTCTCTTTCCCGCAGGTTGATGATTAAAAGTACCCTTTATATCTTCTCACTTATTTTCTTCATTTCCTGCGCTCCCACTCCGGAACAGGGTCCTCCCGGTCCTACTGGTCCACCCGGACCTCAGGGGCCTCCAGGAGAACAAGGACTTTCAGGGGAACCGGGACCTTCCGGACCAGCAGGTCTACCCGGTAAATCTGTTCCCCAAGAGCTTATTAACGAGTTGGAACAAGAGCTACAAAAATTGAAAAACATTCAGCTTGAAACAGAAGCGAGAGAAACTATCGTAGCAGCCGTTCCATTTTCATTCGGGATTGCACCCCCTATCACAGGTTTTGCAGCTCTCTCAAATTTTGGGAATCTCTACCTGATGCAAAACAAGAATCCTCTTATCGTTGGCGAGTCATTTGAAAAAGTCGTCCGAATTGATGAGAGAGATGACTTCATTTCCCTTGCCGCAATTCCACCACTCGAAGGTATACTGCAATTCTTCATGGCTATAACAAGAGATGGTCACCATTATTACTCAAGGGATCTTAAAAGCTGGGAAACTCAATCAACTATTCCCATCCAACCAGAGTAAACCAAAAACAAAAAAGGGGTGGAAATTCCACCCCTTTCATTATTATCTATTTGATCTTTGCTTAAAAACCAAAAGCCAATCCCAGCCAGATTGAGGAGAAGGAATCCTCATCAGGGATCACATCTTCAGCATATGTTACCCGATAATTACAAAAAAGATTGAATGTCAACAGCTTAATCTGAGCTCCAAGCTGAACGTGATACCCATTAGAATCAATCTTGTTTTCCTTAAGATATTCTATTAACTCATCTTCCAAATTATCAGATTCAAATTCACCAGTTAATCCACCGGTAGTTAGAGATTCAACCATATCAACGCTGGCTAATGGTATTGAAGAGTGATAGTTCAATCCACCACCTGCGTGCAATTTCAAACCACCTAAAATGGGAACACCAAGCCCAAATAACTTTTTTCTAACTGTCAGGTATCCAGAGACTCTCGCCCATCCAAAATCAGACTCCAGAGGTTGTGTTGAAGCAGCATTTTCAAATTTAAATGAATATTTATCAAATGCCGTTTCTACATTAACTTCCAAATCGATTATGGGAATCGCATCAATATACAAAAAAGCACCAAATCCACGAATTTCCTCAACACCTCCTCGGCTAAAAGTATAATCCGTCGAGAGGTCACCCTCACTGTATTCTCCAATAGACACTTGTGGGTCCTTCAATCCGTAAACTCCAACCCCAAATAGCGAGTATGCCTTTTCAATTGGAGCAAGAATAAATATAATCATCAATGGAATTAGTAATTTTTTCATTATTCGCCCTCCTATGTTGATTATCAAAATTTGCTAATTCCAATTTAGCATATTATTTAAATTATCACATAGAAGTTTTTTAATATGAAGGAACTTTATCTGGAGCAAAATCGTTTGATGAAATATCAAATAAGGAGGAAGCGATGAAGCAACTACTATTTATTTTGTTATTATCATTTTCTGCTACCACTCTTTTCGGTGAAGATCAGGTTATTACAATCAAAAAATGTAAAAGCATTTCTGATGAAGAAAAGAATGTGGAAGTGACCTGTAAAATCGATGAGGGTATCTGCACTATTACCATCAATAAAGACGGGGAAACAGAAACCTTCACTTTCCCTTTTGACAATGAAGAAGCCCTGGAAAAAGCAGAAGCAGCCTTAGAAAAAATAACCGGGTGTCTCAAAGATGTGGATGTTGACATTGCCTGGTTTGGGAAGGGTCCGAAAAGGTTATGCCATTTTATTGAGGAAGAAACCACCTGGCTTGGCGTTCAGGTTCAACCCCTTACTGAACAACTCCGTGATTACTTCAAAGTGAGAAGAAATTTTGGTGTGCTTGTTGCCGAAGTTGTTGAAGACAGTCCTGCTGAAAAGGCTGGTCTAAAAGCGGGAGATGTCATCCTTTATATTGACATGAAAAAGATTGATGATTATGAGACCCTGGTGGATGTCATCCGGGATAAGGAACCTGGTGAAGAAGTAAAAATTAAAATTATACGGGATGAAAAAAGGGAATATATCCGTGCAACTCTTGACAGGAAAAAAATAAAGAAAGATAAGAGACATAAATTCCTGTTAAAAAAAGAAGGTTTTCCACTATTTCCTGATTCGTTACAATTTGATTGGGATAAAGATTGGAACGAGATTATGCCTTATCACAAGAAGCCAGAAGGTCTGAAAAAAGAACTAAAACAACTCAGAAAAGATGTTGAACAATTAAAGAAGGAATTAGAAAAATTGAAAAAAGAATAAATCTTTTCATCAAATAAGTCCTCCATAACCCCCCGTAAAAAGCGCTGATCATCAGCGCTTTTTTATATTTATGACAATTATCAACAAAATCTACTAAAGTAAACGTTAAAAGCGTTGAATCTCCAGAGACATTTGTATAAATTTTCATAGGTATATTTTATGTCATCGTGATAAAAGTCTGTGGATCTCTCCTCATCATTTTCATAACCACTTTCCCCATTACGGCTCAGGATTACTTATGGCCAGTGGAGGTGAGGAAGTCTATTTCTTCAAATTATGGTGAATATCGTCCTCGTAGATTCCATGCCGGCATAGATATCAAGACTAACAGCACCACTGGACACAAAGTCATTGCTGTGGATGATGGATATATCTGGAGGGTAAAAGTGTCATCAGGAGGATATGGAAGGGTACTTTACCTTCAATTGAAAGATGGTAATATTGCCGTCTATGCTCATCTCGACAGTTTCATTCCAATCCTTGATGAAATCATAACGATTGAACAAAAGAAAAGACAATCATACTCTGTGGATGTATACTTTGAAGAAAATGAATTTCCCATTCAGAAGGGATATTTATTAGGATATTCTGGTGATAGTGGTGGAGCCTTTGCCCCACATCTTCACTTCGAACTTCGCGATTCCCTGAATAGACCGTTAAATCCACTTTCTCATGGCTTCGAGATTAGAGACAAACGATTACCTGTCCCCGAAGCACTTGCTGTCGTTCCCCTTAGTAAAAATTCTGTCATCAACGGTTCCCCCCTACCACAAATATTTTCACTTCGCCGAACAAAAACCAACGAATATGAATTCCCTGATACCATACACGTTTTTGGTAAAATTGGGTTGGAAATCTCCACCACTGACCATATATCCGGTAACTCCCATTCATTCAATATCTATGGGGCTGTTCTACTTATCGATGGAATTGAACACTACCGGATTGAATTTGATAGACTCCCATTTGAACAATCCCAATTGATTGAAGTTGAGCTGGATAACTCACTTAAGCGATTAAATGATGGTGAATTCCATCGCCTTTTCACGACTGAAGCCAGCAGTCAACTTGATTTTATCAATAAAAAATCCGGAGGGACACTTAATCTCTCTCCCGGTTACCATCGGATCGCCATAAAACTATATGATGCCGTTAAAAATTTGGTTCGAATCAAAGGCTTTCTCTACTCCACTCCTCCTACTGATATTAAGGTTGCTGTATCTGAAATAAATATGGAAACCGTTACATTTATTATTTCTCCCATAAGATCTTCCTTTCCAATCACTAATTTTATTTGTTACAGCTTTAATAAAAATGGATTTGTAGAACAAAACATCAAATCTATCTCGATGAAACAGGACGGGCGAAATCTCATCGTGGTACTTCCTGAAGCGGGTATCAGAAATAGAATCCTTCAATTCATAGGTATCAGTAAAACCGGGACGGTAAGTCGTCCTTTTCACCTGCCAACGAACATCCAAAGTGCCGATTATGTGACGGTAGATCTGACATTTTCCTCTGCTCATTTGGAAAACAGTGTTGTGCTTCAGGTAGAAACTGATGAGTATATCACTCAACACGTCGAGTTAGCTATAGTTGGAAATGGTGATAAACGCTACCCTATGAAAACGTCACGTGTCACTCCAACAACCTTTCTGACGGATCCTCTGGATCCTACTTTGCTAAAGGGTGTAAAGGAAGTCATTGTCTCAATCCCAGGTTCACCTGTTCGAGAAACTCACTTTGCTTTCAAACCAGCCGTGTCAGAAACCAAGAAGCCTATGGTTTCTGTATCTCCTGATGGAAAATGCTCTGTTAGAGCATCAGGAACCACATTTTACGACACCACGGTTTTTTGGATTGAAAATGTGGAACAGCCTGTCAACGTAGAAGGTGGAATATTTATGAGCCAGACCTATCAACTCCAACCTTTCGATCGACCGCTTCAGGATTCAGTAAGAATAGCTATTGCATTGGATCAGTCAATCCGCAATGCATCAAAAATTGGGGTATTTTATTATGACCAAAAAGAGAATTGGACGTATCTCCCTTGTCGATTCTCAGAAAAAAAATATTTGTTCTACTCTTCTGCATACAGTCTCGAAGCTGTGACGCTCATTGAGGATACGGTAAAACCCCTAATCTCCAATGTGTTCCCGGGGAACGGAGGATTTTATCGATATCAGGATGTTGAGACGATCTCTGCTCACATTGAAGACGCTCTTGCAGGAATTAAGGATGAGAATGCCCTTTGGATGATCCTGGATGATAAACGTCTCCTGTGTGAGTACCATCCCATCAAAAAAAACCTATCCCACAGACTCGATGTTCCCCTTACACTGGGAAAACACACACTTTTCATCAGGGCTCTGGATCAGGTTGGAAATGTAGCTATAAAAGAAATTTCATTCAGCGTAGATTAACACTATATGTTCCTGCCATACAAAGACGACAATCCTCGAGTGATGATTCCTTATGTGACTTATGCCCTTGTTGGGATCAATATCTTTGTTTTTTTTGTGGAGATACTTATTACCCCCGAACTCAGGGTAAACCTTATTAAATTTTATGGTATCGTACCAAAGTTAACTTCCATTGATTTTGGTCATTATGTTATAACCCTATTCACATCTATGTTTTTACACGGTGGATTTATGCATCTCTTTGGGAATATGCTCTATCTCTGGATTTTTGCCGATAATGTAGAATCCATCCTTGGCCACACAAAATTCATCATTTTCTACCTGACATGTGGGATAGCCGCAGGGCTATTACAGACTGTTATAGAACCGACATCAGTCGTCCCAATCGTGGGTGCCAGCGGTGCCATTGCTGGTGTTCTGGGAGCTTATATGATTACCTTTCCGAGAGCAAGAGTTCACACAATCATTTTTATTATCTTTTATTTTACTATTGTCAGAATTCCAGCGTTATATGTTTTAGGATTCTGGCTTTTGATTCAACTCACCAATGGGTTGGGAACTCTTGGAATCAATACAACCGGTGGCGTAGCCTGGTTCGCTCATATCGGAGGATTTACGACAGGGGTTGCGCTTATTCGAGGATTAAAAATGATTCAGATTGTGAGGAGATAATGAAAACAATCATACGTGCAGCACAAGAAGTTAAAAAAAATGCTTATGTGCCATATTCACATTACAAAGTAGGAGCCGCTGTGGAAACTGAAGATGGACATATTGTCGTTGGATGTAATGTGGAATCCAGCAGTTTTGGACTGACAGTTTGCGGTGAGCGAGTAGCTCTGACGTCCGCCATAGCACAGGGATATAAATCATTTAC
This sequence comes from Fidelibacterota bacterium, assembly GCA_014381485.1. Classification (GTDB taxonomy): domain Bacteria; phylum Fidelibacterota; class Marinisomatia; order Marinisomatales; family CAZVFT01; genus JACNLN01. The sequence goes on along the minus strand of JACNLN010000146.1, from coordinate 4,056 downwards.
ATCTATTGCTATTGCAACAGACGATGGTGCTTCTCCCTGTGGTGCCTGCCGGCAGGTTATCTGGGATCTATGTGGCGATATTCCAATCATTCTAATAGATAAAAAAGGGGGTGTTACCACACTACAAAGTCGTGAACTTCTACCCCATCCATTTGATGATAGCAGCTTCCATAACAATTAATTCTGGAGAATAAATTGAAAAAGAAAAATATATTAATCGGGATTGGAGGAGGATCGGGATCGGGAAAAACTTCATTAGCAAAAAACATCCTTAAAGCCTTTGGTACAGGAGAGGTTGTCATTATTCAACTGGACAGCTACTACAAAGACCTTTCTCATCTTCCATTTGAAGAACGCACTCAACAGAATTTTGATCATCCTGATTCCATTGATTTCAGTCTATTAAAAAAACATTTATCCCAGCTTCTGACTGGCGAACCGGTGGATATTCCCCTCTACGATTATGAAACTCACACAAGACTGAAAGAGCCTCTCAAAATCGATCCACACCATGCCATTGTCCTTGAAGGTATTCTAGTGTTTTTAGATCCTGAATTGCAAGATATGATGAACATTAAGATTTTTGTGGAGACTGACGATGACATCCGATTTATCCGCCGCCTGACAAGAGATCTCACAGACAGGGGACGAACTCATACTGACGTTATCCGTCAATACCTTGACTCTGTCCGCCCAATGCACGAACAATTTGTGGAAAAATCAAAAAAATATGCAGATATTATCATCCCGGAAGGGGGAGATAATACTGTTGCTATTGATCTTATACAGACAAAGATCAGATCACTATTACAAACTGAGGGATCAGAATTCCCATAAAAATATGCTTCGCCCTGATACAGTCAATTTTCCTTACAGGATAAACATTTCACAGGACAGGTAATGCCGACGCTAAGTCCACGAGAATCAGGATGGATTGAGGTTATCTGTGGTGGTATGTTCAGCGGAAAGACTGAAGAACTCATCCGTCGTCTTCGAAGAGCTCAAATTGCACGCCAGCATGTGGGTATTTTCAAGCCCAAAATAGACAGCCGTTACAGTGAAGATTTTATCGTTTCCCACACCCAGCTTAAAATAGAATCCCAGTTGGTTGAAACATCTGAGGAGATTTTGGAAAAGGCGAAATACTCAGAGGTGGTTGGAATAGATGAAGCTCAATTTTTCGATGATTCTCTTATTGCTGTGTGTAAACAATTAGCAAAACAGAAAAAACGAGTCATCGTTGCTGGACTTGATAAAGATTATCGAGGTGAGCCTTTTGGTCCGATACCTGCATTACTATCTGAGGCAGAATACATCACAAAAACCCTCGCAATATGTGTCATCTGTGGAAATCCCGCCAACTATACTCAGCGCCTGACCCAGGATACAGAACAGGTAGTCATTGGAGAAAAAGACATTTACGAAGCGCGGTGTAGAAACTGCTTTGAATCTCCCAATAAACCTTAAAGGAAATACAAAATGCAACGATTCACAGGTATCATTGGTATTATTGTTATTTTAGGTGTCGCATTCCTCCTATCCAACAACCGGAAAGCCATTAATCTCAGAATTGTCCTGTGGGGACTGGGTCTGCAATTGTTTTTTGCCTTTTTTATCCTCGCCACTCCTGTAGGTAAACCAGTATTTTTATTCTTTGATAAAGCCTTCCGGAAACTTCTCCAATTTTCCGATGAAGGGGCAAAGTTCGTTTTCAACAATCTGGCTCTGGGGCCTGAATCAGAAGGTTCCCTCGGTTTCTTTTTTGCTTTCCAGATCTTACCAACCATAATTTTCTTTTCATCTTTTATGGCTATTCTTTACCATCTTGGAATTATGCAGGTCGTGGTAAAACTCATTGCAAAGGCAATGCAAAAAACGATGAGGACCAGTGGATCTGAAACTTTATCCTGTTCAGCAAATATTTTTGTAGGGCAGACAGAGGCACCACTGGTAATTCGACCGTTTCTCGAGACAATGACACGCAGTGAACTGATGGCGATTATGACGGGAGGGTTCGCCACCATCGCTGGAGGTGTGCTGGCCATATATGTAAAATGGCTTTCTGACATCCCGAACATTGCTGGACATCTAATAGCAGCTTCTGTAATGAGTGCCCCAGCGGCTCTGGTTATGGCAAAAATTATCTTTCCAGAAACGGAAGATTCTCCAACCCGAGGTGACCTGAAAATGACTTTAAAAAAACCAGCTGACAACACAATGGAAGCAGTCGCACGCGGAGCCACCGATGGTATGCGGCTTGCAGCAAATGTCGCTGCCATGCTCATTGCTATTGTTGCTCTGGTAGCAGGTTTTAATTATCTTCTGGGACTTGTGAACCTCAGCCTCCAGCAAATCCTCGGATGGATCTTCTCCCCTCTAGCATTCTGTATGGGTATACCGATTCAAGACATCTTCACCATTGGCAGTCTGATGGGAGAAAAGATTGTTCTCACAGAACTGATTGCTTACGGGCATTTACAGGAAATAAGCTCGCAGCTTGAGATCAAGTCAATCATTATCTCATCCTATGCTCTTTGCGGTTTTGCCAACTTTGCTTCTGTTGGGATTCAGTTAGGTGGCATCGGTGCCTTAGCCCCAAGCCGCAGGAAGGACCTGGCAAAAGTTGCAATGAGAGCTATGATTGCTGGAGCTCTGGCTTCGTGGCTTACAGCTACTATCGCTGGTATTTTAATTTAACATCACGAGATTATTGATGAGAATTATTCTATTAGGTCCACCAGGAGTTGGAAAAGGTACTCAAGCGAAAATCCTTATGAAACGATTCTCCATCCCACAGCTATCAACAGGTGACATTTTACGAACTGAAATTGATACAAAAACCGAATTGGGAATACTTGCTAAATCTATTATGAATGAAGGAAAATTGGTTCCTGACAACGTAATGCTCAACATGATGGAAAAACGATTGCAGGAAGATGATACAATAAACGGCTATATTCTGGACGGTTTCCCCAGAACGTTACCACAGGCGAAAGGATTGGAGAAGATACTCAAAATATTGGTGCAGAGACTGAATGGTGTCATTGCCATCAAAGCTGACGAGGGTATATTGGTAGAAAGATTATCCAATCGGCGCTCATGTAAAAAGTGCAACGCCATCACAAACCTTATTTTCGATCCTCCCCGAGTTGAAGGGAAATGCAATCAGTGTGGTGGAGAGCTTTTCCAGAGGGATGATGACAAACCAGAAGTGATTTTAGATAGATTAGAGGTTTATAAAAAACAGACAGAACCTCTAATTAACTATTATGCAGAATTGCAGTTACTAAAAGAGGTAGATGGGTCAGGAACAATCAACGAGATCACCATTAATATTTTAAGGGAGCTCGAATAACATGTTAAAAGTTGGTGTCACAGGAGGTATTGGCAGTGGAAAAAGTGCTGTCAGTAAACGATTAGCAGAATTGGGAGCATACGTTTTCGACGCTGATTGGGAAGCGAAAAAGATTCTGGATGAAAACGAAACCGTTCAGGAACAATTGATCCAGGAATTTGGTACCGACATTCAGAATCCTGATGGGACAATCAACAGGAAAAAACTTGCTCGAAAAGGATTCAGTAATGAGGAAAATCAGGCTATCCTTAATGCTATTATACACCCTTTTGTCTTTGATGCCATAGACGAGGTTTACGAAAAGCTCAAAAAAACAAAAAAACACCCTATCTTTGTGGTGGATGCCGCACTGATTTATGAATCTGGGTTAGATCAACACCTTGATTACGTTATCACGGTAATAGCTCAATACGGACTAAGACTCAAGAGAGCAATGAGTCGAAGCAACCTGACGCGGGAAGAAGTAGTGAAACGGATGGATTTGCAACTTCCTGATAACACTAAGGTTCAAATGGCAGACTTTATCATTGATAATAATGAATCTGAAGAAAAACTTTATAAACAGGTTGATGAAGTTTTTCATCAACTTGCCTAACTCGAATTATCATTTGGGCTCCCGACAGGTGAATAAATCAGACTAAATAGTGTTTGTCTATAATGTAGTGCTTTCTTTCTCTATAGCCCCGTCATTCATGGCGGGG
>JACNLN010000093.1 GCA_014381485.1 Fidelibacterota bacterium | reverse complement strand
ACAGCCTGTGAGTGCTGGGGTCTATTTCTACAGAATAAAAGCTGGGAAATATTCACCCGTTAAAAAGATGTTATTGGTAAAATAATAGAGTAAGAGTAAACTTTGTGAAAGTTTCCGTCAGTAGCCGGATAAGTTCCACTTTCGCAAAGTTGTTCAAAGTTTGGAGGAAATGATGTCACAAATAAGAAACAGTTTCGTTGCTATAATGATGATTTCTATCACTGTCCTGTTTGCCGGGCAATATACAATTGACTTTAAGGCGGGAAGAAGTGAAGTCCAGATTCTTGAAAATGACTACGATAAACTTGAAATAGAATTCAACTATCCTGGAATAAATACCTATAAAGTAGATTCCGATAAGGGGGAATTTACCAGAATTTCTATTCCGAACACTTATTGGATTGGTGAAATCGGGACCCCGAAACTCCCCGCATCTAAAAAGTTGATTGAAATTCCCTTTGGGGCAACGGTTTCCGTGGAGGTTAAAGACTATTCATTTTCTGAATATAAATTGAGCGATTTCGGGATTGTGAATCCTATTGTCCCCAATCAACCCTCTCTTTCTAAAAGTGTTGATCCTACTACTGTTCAATTTGAGTATAAAGAATCTGCCTATACCATAGACGCATTCAGTGACTACGAATTAGCTACTGTGGATATTTTGGGTGTACTGCGTGGTATTCGCTTAGCAAGGCTGGTAATTTCACCCGTTCAATACAATCCTATTCAGGAAAAAATACGGATATACAATAACATCGATGTGGAGATTCATTTTTCTGGTAGTGACATTTCTAAAACAGAATATATCAGAACCTCGACCTATTCACCGTATTTTGAAGTTGTTTATCATAATATAATAAATCATCGTGATCCTGATTACCCCGATCATCCTGATCTAACTACTTACCCCATTAAATATCTCATTGTATCCGACCCTATGTTTGAAGATCTGCTTCAACCATTCATCGAATGGAAGGTAAAAAAGGGATTCACTGTTATCACGAATTATGATTTATCCTCTGCCAGTGAGATTCAAACCTGGGTTCACGATCAATATAATTCAGGAGAACCTGAAGATCCCGCACCAACATTTTTACTTATTGTTGGAGATACTCCTCAGATTCCTGCATCTGCCATTGGATCTCAGACAAACAAGGTTACTGACTTATATTATTGTAGCGTTGATGGGGATATGTTTCCAGAAATGTATTATGGACGGTTTTCGGCTACAAATGTTTCTCAACTACAGACACAGATAGATAAAACTCTTTATTATGAGAAATATGAATTTTCAGACCCATCATTTTTGGATAATGTTACATTAATTGCTGGTGAAGACTATAGTTACAATCCAACACACGGTCAGCCAACGGTATTATACGGCGCGAACAATTATTACAATAATGAATATGAATTCAATAATGTGAATCTCTATCTGACCAGTTATGGTGGATGTTATGAAACCGTAAATGAAGGAATCTGTTTTATCAATTATACGGCACATGGTAGTCAGACCTCCTGGTCAGGACCGAGTTTAACCCAGTCAGAAGTTAACGCATTTACAAACGATGGTATGTATCCTCTTGCCATCGGGAACTGCTGTCTTGCTGCAGATTTCGGATATGGAGAATGTTTCGGTGAGACGTGGATGCGAAAGGAAAATGGTGGTGCTGTTGGTTATATCGGGTCTGCACCTTCCTCTTACTGGGATGAAGATGTGTATTGGTCTGTTGGCGCATTTCCTTTTGTGGGTAATGGAGTAACACCCACATATGAGGAAACTACCTGGGGTGAATATGACTGTGCATTTGTAACCGATTATGTTTCCGCAGATGCTCTTGTATTTGTTGGCAATTTAGCTGTAACAGAAGCAGAAAATCTTGGTTATCCAGGATGGGCGGGCTCACTTTATTACTGGCAAGCATACAATCTGCTTGGAGATCCTTCTCTGGTTATTTACCAGACTCAGGGAGAAATAAATGATGTCAGCTATATGGACATTCTTCCAATTGGTATTGATTTCTTTGAAGTCTCAGCTGAACCTGGTTCTTATGTAGCGATCTCTTTTGAGGGTGAATTGCGTGGAACGGCGCTTGTTCCAGAATCGGGAATTGTGGAAGTTCCAATCACACCAATCCTCGATAGCGGAATGGCAAATATAGTGGTAACGAAACCTCAGTATCAACCAGTTATTGAACAGGTTCTGGTAGCTCCATTGGAAGGTCCATTTGTTACCATTGATGATTTTTCTGTGAATGCCGGTGGTGATGAAGTTATTGAGTTTGGTGAGACGGTTACTCTTTCTGTTACATTGAAAAATGTGGGAACTGAACCTGCCACCGATGTTACTATGGTTCTGTCCACAGACAATGAGTTTATCACATTGATTGACAATTCTGAGAGTTTTGGTACCATTCCTGCGAATGGATTTGTCACCCAAACGGATGCGTATTCCTTCACCGTATCCAATTTAGTACCAGATGATTACAACTTTGAATTAAGTGCTGTGATTACTGCTCTTGAGGATAGCTGGGAAAATGGGTTGAATTTCACTGCCTACGCCCCGGTAATATTAGTCGGATCGGTATCTGTTCAGAATGATGACG
>JACNLN010000005.1 GCA_014381485.1 Fidelibacterota bacterium | reverse complement strand
ATGGGGTGTCACGATTATAATCTGAGATGAGCCAATTGAAGAACCCCGATGGTGTGATATAGCCTGTATGAGTTTACGCTTGTATAGCTGTTGACGGATTAGCGGCTGATAGAATTTCTTAAATAAATCAAATTCTGTCGTTATCTTTTGAAAGACGCTCACTTGCCTTTTGTAAGAATTCTTGTTCTTCCTCTGTAAGGCTGTCATAGCCTTCCTGACTAATCTTATCCAGAAGCATATCTACCTTCTTTCTGAGGTTCGTTATTTCATCTTTTTTTCTATTGTAATAACGTCGGACAATATCTTCCTTGTGCTGCACAAGAAAATTTTTAACCATTTTCCATCGAAGGTTTGAACGTAGATACACAAAGCCAATAATCATTCCAGACAAGTGGGTAAGGTGACTGATGTTCGTCCCGGTATTAAAAGATGAAAAGAACGCAATGGCACCTATGATAAGAACGAAATATTTCACCCGGATAGGAAAAAGGAAATAGAGATAGACATATCGATTGGGAAACATAAGACCATAGGCAAGCAAAATCCCATACACCGCTCCGCTGGCTCCCACCACAGGAATGGTGGAATTCAGATTAAAGAGAATGGTAACAAGACCAGATCCAACACCCGTGAGGAAAAAATACTTCAGAAACGATTTTTTCCCCCAAACCATTTCCAGTTCCGAGCCAAACATCCATAGGACGAACATATTGATGAGAATATGCCAGAATCCGGCATGGAGGAAGAGGTAGGTCACAGGCTGCCAGATCATAAGACTTCTCCAAAAATATCGAGGTACAATCCCAAACAAACGAAACAAGAATCGCTCCTGACCAGAAATAAAGAGAATACCAAAAACTACAACATTGGTAATGATCAACAGCTTTATGGCATCCGTAAATATCCGGGGTCTTAACTGATACTGTCCTGACTTATAATTTCCAAATTGATATCTCATCGTCTCATTTAAAGATACATTGTGAAACTGGAGAAATTCAAGATATTATCTGTTCTAATACTTGCAGTGATTTTAAATCGCGAATTCCCTCAAGGTGAAATTTTAGATAGTTATTTAAAAATCTACCAACCTGCTTACGATCGCCAGGCTGTAATTTAATCTCCTCAAGGTCTTTAATATTTCCTCTTTTTAGCTTCTTTAGAAGCCCAATAGCTCTGTGTGACACGGCAGAATCTTTAACGATAAAATGCGAACGTTTGATATTCTTATCATAGCAATCATTACACAAAAGTTCTCCATATTCCCCGGAAAACTGACCCTCTGTTAATTCATTATGACAGTGTGGACAATCTGATAGTCTTGGTCTAAATCCCAGCAGTGAAAGGAGATGAATCTCAAAAAACCAGAAAACTTTGTTTATTCTCCCATTACTGTCGTTGATATATTGCAGTATGTCTAATAACAGCTGGTAGAGTTCCTCATGGGGCTCCTCCCCTGTTACTGAACGGTCAACAAGTTCCAAAACAGCAAAGCCGTAAGACAGCTTCTTCACATCCCTCCGTAATGAATGCCAGATTCCCTTGAATTCTGCCTTTGAAAAAATTTGAAGTTCCCGTTTGGGATTGTAATAAAACAAAAGCGATAGGTAGCTTAAAGGATCAAAATATGCACTTCTTAATGCTTTTCCTTTTCGAATTCCCTTCCCGATGATGGAAATTTTTCCAAAATCCCGCGTATAACATCGTGCAATCTTACTAGTGTCTCCGTACTTAAAGCTTTTCAGGATAATGGCGTCTGTTTTTTCAATGGGCATCTTTTAACGGATTTTTAGAACAAAGTAATGTACGTGATGCTTACTTTTTTGTTCAAAAAAATCATTTCAGTTTCTCTAATAAAGTCAAGCTATCTTTATCGAACCTGGAAAAGGCAGAAATCTTTTTACCCAAATCCTTCAGTGATGCTCCTGAATGGTAAATTTCTTTTTCATCAATTATGATAAATCTGTCATGACTGTCTTTCAGTTCTTCCACCACCAATTGCCCATATTGCTCATTAAACTTTTTTACATCCAAAGCCAAACGCTTTGAAATTGACTTGGTGTAGATTTTTGTTGTGACGCCTTTTCGTCTTTTGGTTAAAAGCGTTAAGACGCTGTCATTGATATAATTGTCAATAATGATGATTGATTTTTTCGCCGACCGAATGATTTTAGACACAAACACATGTGCATCAAAGATTTGACCGTTATAAAGAATGCCTTGTCTGGGTGTTATCTCTTTTTGTTCGATGGCATCAAATACTCTATCAAACTTTTCGTCATGCTCCAATTGTTTTATTTCCAAGCGATCTACTCGCTGAAACAATTGAGCGTTTGTGCCGATGAATTTTCGCATAGCAACAAAGGCATTCATTATGCGTACACTCACCCTGGCAGCCGTTTCACTTCTTAACACAGCGGAAAGCATCGCGACACCTTGTTCATTAAAGGCATAAGGAAGTTTTCTTCTTCCCCCATGAGTTGAACTTGATATCACAATTTGTGATTTCAAGTTTTCAACTTCATCATTACTAAGTTGGAATCTGAATTCTTCAGGGAATCGATCAATATTTCTTTTTACTGCTTGATTAAGAATCCGTGTTTCTACACCATAAAGATATGCTAAATCTTTATCTAACATAACT
>JACNLN010000032.1 GCA_014381485.1 Fidelibacterota bacterium | reverse complement strand
TTTAAAGTAAATGTGATTGTCTGTTTCATAATTTGTACCCCAGTACCAAAACTAAAGGTTCATCACAATAACCCGTACCTGAAATGTTTTTTTGCATAGATTTTACCATATACCATTTTTTTGTATCTCCAACTTTTTTGATTTAAGAACAAGGAACACCGATTAACGATTTTTGATTTATCCATTTCTTAAATTATTCTGAGCGGTTTCAACACTTTTTACAAAAATGGATATGAGTTCATTATTCTCTTTCATTGCTCTTTTTATTTTAGATTCTGTTTTATACAATTTCGTTCTGAAAATAATTTTTAGACATACAAATGTCTCTCTTAACTCCTTCAACACAACTTTTATTTTATGAATAAAATCTTTCTTCGACTCGCCACTTTGGGCTTCACCATAATTCAGAGAAACGGATGTTCCGGATCGAACCAATTGTCCTGACAGATGATTACCTGTCTTTGAATTTGGCATTTCATTGACTATCTCAATGATTAAAACCGAAAATTCAACTAACCGCTCTTCTAAATCAAATTTATCCATTTTTGTACCTTCTAAAATCAAAAATCGTTAATCCTTGTTCAATATTCAATTTGATTCACTTTTCTCCTGTTTCAGGTACGCATTTATGTGATGAGCCAAACTAAATAACACTTGTGCCGTATTGGGGACCTTCTCCTTTAAGTCTGTTCACTGCAGCTCTGATTCCCCTTTCGAACATCACTTTGCACATGTGCATTCTATATTCTCTTGAAGCCCGAATATCGGTGATAGGTGAAATTTCTTCAGGTATGATATTCATCGCTTTTTCTATTAGAGAATCATTCAACACCTTACCATTCAGTAAATCTTCGATTCTTCTTGCTCTAACAGGTATGGGTGCAACAGCACCAAAGGCTACCCGGTAGGTATTATCAAAAAAAGCAACGACAGCAACGCTTGCCTGAGCGAGATCCTCTCCTGAATATCGTCCAAGCTTCACAAAACATCCAGAATAATTTTTGCCCGGAAAAGGAATGGATACATGCGTTACAAACTCTCCCTTGTTTATTGCCGTCTCCCTCGGCGCATGAAACCAATTGGATATTGGAATTTTTCGCTCTCCTTTAAGACTTCTCACAACCACTTCAGCTTCATAAACAGACAACAGTGGGCCGCCATCCATACTGGGAACAGCAGAACAGATATTCCCAACAAGAGTCGCCCGGTTTCTAATGCCAACGGACCCTACAGTTTTGGAAGTCTCCATTATCAGCGGGAATTTTTCATTGACATGTTCAGCTTCTATAAGTTCTGAAAAAGTAACAAGAGCACCGATGAAAAGGTTGTTATTCTTAAACTCAATCCTACCCAATTCTTTGAGTCTTTTAATATCAATTACCACTTCGGGGACTTCAATTTCTTCTTTCAGGTTGACAACAAGGTCTGTTCCACCAGCAAGAATAGCTGGATTTTCGTAGCTTGATAGTAGTGCCAGAGCTTCTTCAACCGCTTCCGGTGTAAAATAATCAAACTCGTGTAAAATCATAATGAAATCCCCACAATTTTTTCTTAGTCTGGCGGCATAAAAGCTACAATCCTGCACATGGAAGATTCCAGCTCAATACCTTTCAGCGGGAAACAGCCCCCCCAGACTCTTTTGTTACTGAGCTCGCCTATTTCTCCACCCAAATTTTCAGCGTGAACAATTTTCTTTGGAAAAAGTTTCAGATGCATTACCTGATAATACTCATCCTGAGGGAACACTTCATCCCATGACTTACCTTTGTACTTTTCCTTGAGTTTGTTCTCAGCCTCTTTGAACAATCCGGGATGCCATTGTCTGATAATGGTATTCATGGGATGATCCGCACTGCCACAATCAACACCTATCCATTTCAGCTCCATATCAATCACCCACTTATGAAAACCGGGTCCGGGTCCGGGATGTTTAACAAAATATCTCAACTCATCAGAAGCCTCCTGATCCCAACCGTACTTATGGTATCCCGTGTTGATGATAAGAATGTCTCTTTTTTTAATTTCAACTCTTTCCATCAACATTTCGGGTGAATAAAAACTATAGTCTTCCACATCGTCTGAAATATCAACCACAACTCCCTGACCTATCCATTCCTCCAAGGGAACCTGTCCGATGGCTCTGCCGCTGGCATGGAAATGAATTTCACCATCCATGTGTGTGCCAACATGGTTGCTTGTCGTGATAATCTGCCCGCTGGCTCCCTGACCCATATGAGCTCCAGCAATTCTCTTAAAATATTGAATGCCTAGTGGCATATAACTTGGCCAGGGTGGGGTATGAATACTCAAATCCTGAGTAAGGTCATAGACCCTAACATTATCCATAAACTGTAAAAATTCCTTGTTGTTCATCTCACGTTCTCCTTATCTACTCTGTATTTTATTTAATATCTGTTCAAACCAATTTTCTTAATGAAACTATTTGTACTGCATTTGTTAAATAGCCTTTAGGTTCAGAACTAATCGGTATATAAGCCTTTCTGTAGTGACTCTGTCCTATGTACCACCCCCTTGACTGAATTTATAAACCGTAGCTTTCCCAAGCATAGGCTTATTTATGACTTCTTGGGGTGTCCGTCAAAATGTAGCAACTCCAAGGCTTATTTATGACTTCTTGGGACGT
>JACNLN010000143.1 GCA_014381485.1 Fidelibacterota bacterium | reverse complement strand
GATTTTCGGGAATTTCGGGGAATTAATGAGATTAGAGAAAAACATCAAAATGTAAAAATATAAGTGAAGATATGCGAGAACCCCTCACCTCGTTGACCAAGGCGGAAAGCATAATCCACATACGCATCGTTTCGTTTAAGTAATGAATATTTTAGCCCCGCTCCTAATGTCGGTGAAAAATGATCAATCCCAGCTCTAAGCGCAACGTTGGGGTAAACAAAATATTCACAGCCAAATCGTACCCGATGGTCATAAACCGTTTCATCTCCAAGCACAAAAGTGTAGTCACCAACAACACGAATTAGTTCAGGGTGATAGTTTATCCCAATTCGTAACTGACGCGGGAAATAATCTTCATATCCTCCTGCGTGACCGGCATCTTCTCCAGCAGACTTCCAGGCAAAGCGCGTATTGACATCCTGATACATAAAACCAATATCAATATTTTTTATTTTCCTGATGATAATCCCAACATCCACACCTGTACCGCTGGCGTTTGTTCCGCCATCCACAGGAAAAGACTGGTACAGCACCTTCACGTTCACTCCAACACTAACTCCCTTTACCAATTCATTGGCAAAACTGAAATAGGCTGCATATTCCGCTGCAGAAAATGTCCCTATATCGTGCCCCGTCTGGTCTCTTCCATCGATTTCATCCACACCAGCACTCACCAGAGCAATTCCCACACCTCCCGTTGGTGGGAGGGGGGTAGCGAAGCTGGTTGAAACAAGATACCTATCCAGTGGGAGAAAATGGTGAAAGACAGAAATGTGGCGTTTATCTAAAAAAGCTACTGAGGCAGGATTATGATATGCGGCAAAACCACGATCCAGATCTGCTGTCATTCCACCCCCCATAGCAATGGAGCGGGCTGTGGTACCAACTCTGAGAAAGCTGCCAGCATAACCGCCAATATCTGCGGCTGAAACTATGGAAAACAGGGTGGATAAAACAAAAAGGAGGAATAGGTTTATCCAGATTTTTGATCGAACTGATGAATAGGAATTTGACATAGATGATTGATGATAGATTCCCGCGGAGAAATATATGGAAGTAGGGTCAACCATTTTTTTCACACTCCCATTCACTCATCACCAAATTACGAAAACTTATATTTCTAAAATCCGCTCTGTTGAAATCAAACACAATTTTATGAAACCTTCTAATTTTCATCACTTCACCACGATCAATTTCACCCAATGATTTTGATTGTCATAAAACAAATTGATAAAATAAACTCCATTTGCCACCAGATTACCATTACTGTCCCGACCATCCCACTTCAGAGTACCTTCTCCCTCCCCGCGCCCGTAATTGAACGATACTACTTTCTCCATAGCAAAGTTGTAAATATCCACCTTGATTAAATCTGAGTTTTGCACATTATATCGAAACCTTACATACCCATCCCCATCCAACAAATTATCTCTAAGAGGAGAAAAGGGATTGGGAAAGGCATAATAGTCAGTTTCCTCATCGATATATCGATAAATCTTCCAAATAGATTCACTGCTGGCTGGATCAGGAGTCCGTGCTAAACCATCACCAGTACCAACCCACAACGATCCCGGATCAGGACCACCCCAATATGGTCTTACATCGTGTAGTACTGCGTATACATGATTGCTGAGAATCTGGTCGTTGTTTTCTGCATCCACTGCCGGTTGGAAGAGTGCAAAATTCACCCCATCTTCCGATTTCCATAGACCCTTCTCTGTGGCTACATAGACCAAACTATCCAGACAGAAAATATTGTAACCTCGCTCACCTCGCAACTGCGATACAGAAAACCATGTCTCACCATCATCCTCAGTGTAACTGATCCCGTTTTGCTCACCTGTCTGGTCGGCTCTCAACGTTACCGCCCAGATTTTTCGCTGACCATTCCACTCTTGTTTTGCTAACCCTACTACCCAATTCCCAGTAATACCAGAAAGTGGAAAAGAATAATGAATCCAATCGATACAAGTTATATCATCGGCATTCACGATTCCACGATTGATGCCATTGGCTGTCCCCACCCATACTGTATCACCATATGCTAACACAGAAAATCCTTTGTGGTTATGTTGTCCTTGTGGTGGATCCCGGGGGTTCAAATCGTACTCTTCTAAACTATCTCCGCATAAAAATTCTGATTGGTCATCCATTGGTAAAGGTACTCGCTCCCATTCAACATCTGATTCCCACCGACTCAAGCGTCGAAGTCCACCTGCCCAACTGGTTATCCAATAATAACTTGGTCCAATAGCAATATCATACGTGACATTCTGTTGAGGAACCGTGATAGGAAGGGCTTGTAGTGTCTGATCACCCCATGTGATTGTAATATCATCAGAACTATCGATGGGCTGACTAAAATAACGCCACTGAACATCGGTTGTATCGCCGGGATTAAACGTGAGTGCTAATCCAGCGCCTGTTGATACTCCATCTTCACTGGTAGCTACAGCAACAATTACTGTATCTGTACCAGAAGTTGATAAAGAAGCTACTGCAATTGCAGAAACACCACCATACGGAACGAGAACGTCTTCTTCTCCTGGGATCAACGAAGGTGTGGTATAAAATGTTCTAATTTCTGTACTATCCATCACAGATAGACCCCGACCGGTTCCCAGCCATACGAGACTATCCCCCTGATTTTTTATCTCAATGATTGTATTACTCTGAAGTCCTGATACGGTGGAGTCAGACGACGATCCGTAAATTGTGAAAAGCCGCGGAAGAGCAACCTGCCCAGAGGAGAGAATAGGAACAAACACGGCACAGAGAAGGAGTCTCTTCACTTGACAATCACCTTTTGGTGTACCGTATCACTCATCGCGCCATTTAGATCACTCGCTTGAAACGTCCAGTGATAAGTACCAGTTACGACATTTGGATATACAACAAGAACATATGAATAAATTCCATCCCCTTCAGCCGAATCGCCACTGGTGATGGTGATCATACCGTCGTCATAAATGACAGAATCTCCGCCATCGTCGTAAAGATAGATGAAGTTTCCATTGTTAGCATAACTGCTGTCTGGTTTGAGGGATCTATAACCTACCCATGAAATATCATCTAGACCGTTTGCATCTGCTACCGAGACCATCAGCGTATCGTAGTTCAAGTCTGAAGCGGGCACTTCAATCGTATCAGGAACGGTGATAAAAAGAATTTCAGGATTGATATTCCCCAGATGAAAAGAGTCACTTACTGATACTTCCCCCTGCACTTCGTATTGCGCTCGAATGGTGAGATAGACCTTTCCGCTGTCCTCGTAGGTCAAAGGTTGATTCAAGAAATAGCCATCGCTACCGGTAGACGATAACTTTCGGGAGTAAACTCCGTCACTGCTCAGGATATCCCCGAAGTTTCCATTATCCACAAGCGGTACGATATCTTCTGTTTGTTCGAAACCACCTGTTCCGTACCAGACAAGAGCAACAGAAACAAGAGAATCCCCGTTGAACGGATCCTTGATGCTGGCGGAGATAAATACCTGCTCATCCTCTTGAAGGTAACTGAAGATGACATTCGAAATGGGATCAACTTCTTCATCCTCGCTAGCAACAGGAGGATTACAGGCAATGAAGAAAATCAATGTCCATTGAAGAATGAGATATAATTTCTTGTTCATAAGGTTGCAAATATAGAAGTGTTGTTTTACTCAATCAATCATTTCCTTCACTTGGTGAGTGGTGAGTAAACATTTGTGATCTGTTAATCTTTACCGGTCAGCCGAACGACCTTTTGTTGTATTTTCTTTTTGAGATTTTTTCAAGTAGTGTATGTAACTATTTATTTGCTTTACCAACTTATACCCTTCTTTTTTCAGTCTCTCACATATCTCAGTTGGTGAGTAGCCTTCGTCGATACAGATATTGAGATCGTCTATGATTTCTTCTGTCGATCCTCTCGCGATTCTGTCCCGAAAAAGTCGGGAAATTGTTTCCTGATAATGCCACCTACCATGACTATCTGCAATGTTGTTGGTAACGGATATAATAGCCTTTCTCATCTGCAAACCGAGGGCGTATTTCTCTTCGTTAGGTAAAGACTTAATTACCTTATAAACTCTCTTACGTAATTCTCTGGCTGCTTTATATAGTTCGAACTCCTCAAGTCCAAAATAACTTTCTGGCTCACAGATACTCATAGTATCGTGATCTACTTCGTCGTATTTTTTCTTATTACTACTCACCACTCTACTACTCACTATTCAACTTTCTGGTTTTTCATTCTATCTCATAGATATGGTGTAACAGAACCATCCCCACTATATATAAACTTTCTGAGCTGCACTTATCCGGTGTATCTTCCAATGTATGCCAATAATTCTCCCATCGGTTTGGGTAGTCGAAATCGATAATATCAATCGTTGGAATGCCCCCACCCTCAAACAGAATCAGGTGATCATCCGCAATTGCAGGACCTATCACAGAAACAAACTGAAAAAATCCCAAATCCTGAGCAAGTTCCCATAATTCTTTCACTAAATCTCCTGCCTGAATTAAAGAATTTTTTTCCATCGGAATACGCAATTCTTTATCCCCAACCATATCAATGAGTATGCAGTATTCAGGAATCTTTGTAGGAATGTGTTGAGCCAGGTATCGTGATCCATTAAAAAAATTTTCAAGATCGCCTGTCATTCCCATATCTTCCCCATCGAAGAAAATAAGATCCACACCTACAGGTGGAATCTGTTCTGAGAAATGATGTGCCAATTCAAGAAGAATAGCCACCCCGCTCGCACCATCGTTCGCACCAAGAATGGGGGTTTTTCGGTTCTCTGGATTTTTATCTTTATCTGCCCAGGGACGAGTATCCCAGTGGGCTGCAATCCATATCCGGTATTTATCCTGAGGTCTGAATTGAGCAATAATATTTGTCAATTTCAACATTGCACCGTCATAGGGGTTCAAGTATGGAATGGACTGAAGAATAACTGAATCCGCTAGAGGTGTCACCACATCAACAATATATTCCAATCCCTTTTGGTGACCTTCAGAGCCCGGATTTCTTGGTCCCAGCTGACATTGACCTTCAAGATATCCAAACGCTCGATCACTGTCAAATTCTGGGATTGTTTGAGCATTCAAAAATGATTGGATAGTAATTACAATGAATATCGGTAAAACTCTATTTAATATTAAACGTGATAAGGAAAACAGCCTGTCCCGATGGGATCGGGGACTTGTCGGGATGATGCGTGATGCGTGATACGTAATGCTTGATAAGCGAAAACTAAAAATAGACAATAGACAATCGACAATAGACAATTGTTTATCCTTGTATAGCAATATTGACATCAAATCCAAAGTCCCGGTCTATTTTTTGTCCTACCAGCTCTGATTTGCTTTCCCGATATTCATACCAAATACCACCAGTAACTCTGCGTGTGAATGAGTATGATATCCTCGGGGAAATCTTCCAGCTCTTCTGCTCTCCTGTTTTGGCAAGTTTTACACCCTCCTGGTTTCTTTCCCGTGTTATTGATTCTGTCCAGTCAAAAGTCAGCGTAACATTAATGGTATTATCCAGATTAAAATCCCTGAAAAAGAAAATCGGGATTGAAAGACCTCCTCGATGTGAGTAACTTGCACTCCCTGTAATTGTTTTATCCTCTTTCACCTTGGTGCTGTTAATACCTCCAAATCTATTATCAAATGTTTTAATATACGAAAACCTTGTAGATATGTTGATTCCTTTTAACAAGGTCATCGATAAGCCAATAAGAGGAGAAAAAGATTTGGTATATTTTGACGATTGTAAAGCTAAACTATCCACAAGTGCATATCCTAATTCTTGATTGTCCTGCCACGATTTTGTCTCTTTTCCTGAAAAGGCGTGTTCCAGAGAAGCAGATTTGGCAAACGTTTTGAAAAGAGACCAATTCTCTACACCGCTCCAGCGAATACTCCAACTGGCAAATGGGAGCCCTTCATCGCCTTTTACCCCTAATGGGAAAAAATCCTGATTCAATGAACTCGTTCTGATATTGTTACCACCTACATTTTCAGACCGGTTACTGGAAAAATTGAAAGTGGTTGTGATTCGCCTGGTGATATTCAGACCTGACCTCACTGAGAGATCGCGCTTGTATGTGGTGGATCCCCGATTAACTCCCACTTCATCGCTCTGGTCTATTCCAAGTTCATCTCTCAAGCCAAAGCGATAGGAAATATCAGGAATACCAAGAACACCATTAGTATTACGTGTACGATTTACTGAATATGAAATGCTGATTGGATTAATTTTACTTGCACCACTGTGAATGATTTCCAGGAAGTTTGTTAAAGCTCCACCGTTTGGTTTATCTCCATCCTTTTGGGGTTTCTCATCTGTTTTCGATGTTGATCCACCACCTCTCCGTCTACCTCCAGCCCCTCTGGATTTCTTTGATGGTGTATACAATGTTTCAATAATAGATTTGGGTGATACCGTCACAGAGGATGAAATTTTCGTCTGTGATGTAATATTTGCTCCTTCCTGGGTACTCTCCAAAGGTTTAGACCAGCGATAATTTGCTGTGTAGTTCATTGAGGGTTTTAACCAATCGAAAATAGCTGGATTATAAGTAGTAATAAAGTTCTCCGTGACATCAGATACAATCCCCGGATTAAGCTGTTTTATTGCGTCCAATTTTTTATAACCACGAAACTGATCCATATCACTCTTCATCGTTTTGTTGTAATTGGTATTCAAATTTTCTGAAATCTTATATACCACTTTGAAAGTTCTTGATAACCCCAAATTATCCGTTGAAGTGAAGTCGCCCCTTCTGGGTGTATTTTCCGTCTGTGTTTCCGAAGCTCTTATTGAGACATCAAAAGAAGAGGGGGTGTAATACAGGTGCGTGTTACCAATTTTTTTACCTAACCAGGGAACTCTTTTTAACCATTTCAATGGTGATAAATAGTTATCCCTGCCAAAGGAAAGATTATAGCTTGCACTACCGCTATAATTTTTTTTAAAGGATCCCGCCGTCTGTTCATTGGAACTCCAAGAATGACTCCCACTGAAATTTACTTTGATTCCATCCAAAGTATATCGAGTAAACCATCTATCCGATTTCGTACTTTTTCCAAAGGAGGTAGTCAGCGATATCTGGTTGAGAGTAGTCAACGCAGAATCCGGAGCATTTTCCTTATCGAGTAAAATATCTGTGCCTGGCAGATACTTTGGTGTGGTAATATTATTGGTATAATTTGCACTGATAGGTACTTTTAATCCCCAGGAATCAGGAAGCAATTTATCCACATTAAATTTTGTATCTATCTTGAGCTTTTTAGATGTATTACTCGTTCCAAGTCTTTCCTGGAGGGTATGAAAATCGGCATCGTTTTGGCTATAGTTAATTGAAACATTCCCCAGGTCCGCAAAGCGAATGCTTGTGTTAACACGCATAGCTGTTCCTATATCTTTCCTCACATCAGACAGTCTCAACTCATCCAACCACACTTCACCAGAAATACTTTCCGTAGTATTTTTATTCTTTACCCCAACATCAAAATATTGAATCCGATTCAATGCCGGCTCTCCATGGATAAGGTAGCGCCTCACTGTGTCCACTCCTTCTTCTGTTGTGGATGTTTCAATATACTCCCATGTCGAGTCTGTTACAATGAATGTATCATTAGGAGCTAACAAATCGAATTCAGATGCATCGTCATATCTTTTTAACCCGGTGAGAAAATTGAGATCAATGTTCACTGCGTTACGGTTCTTTTTCTCATCCCACCCCTCATAGATTGGCTTTCGTATTTCATAATAATCTTCAGAACGCCCGAATCGCAAAATCAACTCAACATTAGATGAATCGCTATTAAAAACCGAAGATCCAGCATCATTATCCCTGCCATATACAAACAATTTCATTTTATTATACGACACATAACTTTGAGCTTTATTGCCTCTCAATTCCATCAATGTTTTCCGGGCCGCTCCTTCATGTTTGGAATCAAGATCAGTAAATTTTAACACCAAAGATTGTTCCTTCAACAATAAATCATATATTTTATCTTCCTCCTGTGTTACTCCCGGTGGCATACTATAATCTTCATTATCCTCATTGTTGACCACAGTTACCGCAAATACGCTATCATCACGAACATACTCCTCGGTTTGCCTTGAACGAACCCCAAGTTCCTGCCATTCATTCCCAACCAGTTCTATCTTTGCAATTTTAATATGAGCAGTGCTATCGATTCCTATAAGACCAAGTCGCATAAATTTTATTGTATCCCAGGTAATACTTGCGTCATTTCCTTTTACTTTTTCAAAAAGACTCAAAGGGATCCTATAGAGACGCCATCCAGTTTCCGTTTCACCACCTTTATACTGATCCCAATCAGTACTGTCTTCGTCTAAATCGAATGATACTGTAAAATAATCATTTCTCACATCAAATTGACCATCTCTATTAATATCTTCAGTATCCGGGTAGCGTGCCCCCTCAAGAGGGCGGTCAGCGGTTCCATTTCCTTCTGTTCCATTAATATGTTCGTATTTGCTTGGATTTTCATTTGCGTTCTCATTGTAATACCAATTATCGCCATTGGGATCGCTTGTATCAACGTCAGTTCCTGTATATTTTACCGAATCCGGAGCCGTACTGTAGGTATACCCCTCAGGCACACACCCACCAAATCCATTTTCATATTCATCAATACATCCATCTAAACCGACATCTTCTTCATCCTCCAGCAAGGTGTTTCCAGTGAGGAGACCCGCTTCCGGTTTATCTTCAGTATCAAATGCATTATTCCCATTCTGATCCTCGCTGATAAACCCAAGATCAACAAACATTTTCCCCTTATTTCCAAGAAGCCAGATTTCAAAAAATTTGTTCTGAGATTGATTGTAATCACTGGAATAAAAACTTGTGGTGATAGCAGCCCAGTTGGAATCGGGATTTACATTCCCAGCCTGTCGGCGAGTGTAATTAAGCTCAAGAATATCCGTTAATTCGTTCTGGGCTCTAACACCTGTCTGCTTTTCCGGCCAGATATCCTTCGTCCTGATCTGGGTATAGGGTGAATACCAGAACATAGTGGCTCTATCTTTCTGCTTATATCCTAATGGTACCGGTACAGAAGACCTATGCCAGAACCTTCGGTTGACGGATGGGCTGGTGACACGCTTTGCACCCTCAAAATCATCAATATATGCCACTCCGTTAGCATCTCCAGTTGACGGATTACTCACAGGATTGGGATTGGGATGAACCCTGGCAATTTCCCCTTCAATTGAAAAAGTCGACGGTTTATTTGTCTCAATTAAAGGAAGCCAGTCAAGCGCCTGAGTGATAAAATTTACATCTGCGTTATACTTACCATTCAAATCCCAGATGAAATTGCGTGTGGGTTCGTATCCAACTTCGATTTTTTCATTAATAACGGACTGGTTGTAATAAAGAGCTGTTCCGCCAATGAATGAGTTTTTACCAATATCTATTTGAGCGCGACTACCCAGTATGGTTTTTTTATCGAACGATACCAGTTCATGTTTTTCATAATAAACCTCTATCTCTGCACCAGGTTCATCATATGCATCTGTTAAAAAGGTTAATGTTCCTGTAAAATAATCGATGACATAATCTTTACCTTTCTGGAGAAGGCTCCCGTTTAACCGAACTTCCTCACTCCCTTCTACAAGCATAAATCCACCAAGATTAATGGTAGCGCTTTTGTTTGTATATTCTGCTATTATGTCAAATTGATTTTCGTTCCGTATTTGTTGACTGTTCGAACTTCGGTACATAGAGGCAGAATCTGGAAGGATTGGTTGTAAAGCATTGTTAATGTTTCCTTCACCGAAATACTCCCCCCCAGCCTCTTCAATGGTATCCATCTCGAATGGATGAAGAAACGGGAAAAATAGTTCCCCTGTTACCATATTGATATGCATTCTATCTACAAGATCATCAGTGCCTATATTGCTGTTTTCATCAAATTGATCCAGACCAAACAGCTTGATGAACATATTCCCATTTTCATCCCATTCATCATTCCCCAGGGCACCATTTTTATATTCGATGGAAAGAGTAAACCCCTCTGTATTGATGTTCGTGGCACCCAAGTAATAGACATTTTTAAACATTAGGTCCCAAGTAGGATGATTTGGATTTGGGGTGGAAGGTCTGATTAGTTTTAAATGCAGTGTATCTCCTTCACTGAGACCACTACTAAGCTCACCTTCATGCCGGAAAATAGAATCACTCTGAACATTCCTAAGTGATAAGGTGTAGGTAACCGCAAGAATTTCATTTTGAAGGGGTGTGGTAAGTCTGATATACCCAAGGTCTTCACTCACGATATAATCGATATTTCGAACCAATCGCTGGAAGAAACTTCCCTCTGTCTCATCTTCGTGATCAGGATTTCTCTCCTGCCAAACATCACCATCTTTAACCGGATCCACATAAGCTTTACCAAAATAGGTTCCCGACCCAGCTAGTGCCCCCACTGATTTATAGACCTCAATCTCATTGATAACAACACCTGCTGAATCAATGATATGCTTCCCATTCACCAAAGGATAAAAGCTCCAAATACTTCTGGATGCCGTTTTATTATCATTCCAAATAACCCCCCCATCTCTAAATGCTTGATCTACAAAAAAATACTGGTTTTTACGATACTGATAATCAGAAATCGTCTGTCCTGATGTCTCTGAACCGCCGGTGAATTTTTTCTTCTCTTTCTGCGTCCTCTCAATAGATGCGATGGAGGTAACATCCACAGGTCCAAACTTCATCACAGATTTCAATCCAAATAACCCTTTATTGCTTCCAGAAAACGAAACATACCGTGTGGATGGAAGCGATAGCGAAATATTCCCAGCTTCAATTTTTTGAACAATCTCATCCTCTTTGCCGATATAGTGTATTCGAATGTTATTCTCCCAATCAAACTCACGTTCACTATCCTCATCCATTAGGACACTTATCCGATCTCCTATTTTCCCTTCGATATTGAGGTTCTGACGCTGGTCAAATTCAATATGCGTCGTTTGAGACTCTCGGTAACTTGCTCTGGCAAGATCCTGATCCTGAAAAACCATCTTACCGGAAATATTTACATTTCCTCTCACTCGAAGAGATACACGTCCGGCACCTGTTTCAATTCCAATAACCTCTAAAGATTGGCGTCCCCGTTGTTTTTTTTCTTCCCGGGTTTCTTTTTGAAATTCATTGTAAAAATTGGTGAGCTGATTCTGAACGAATTGCTGTTGTAAATACCAATCCATCGGTGCCGTGAATGGAACCTTTAAAAATCTGCCGTTGACCGTCTCATTGAATGTAATAAAACTCCAATCACTCGCAATCTTTACCCATCGCTTAAAATCATCATATTCGATATCAAACAATCCCCTTGAGATTCGAATAGTATCCAAAGGAAAATATGTCTGAAAAGGTGTGTCAGGAAAAGGATTTACAACCCAAGAAGAGGACTGATGAAATACTAATTTTTTTCGTAGAAAGGTGCTATCCGCTTGAACTGTAGGGATCTCTTCTACGACAGGGTACAAAGATATTGCCTGTCCCTGCTGGCTTGGG
The DNA here is from genome assembly GCA_014381485.1 of Fidelibacterota bacterium. GTDB lineage: Bacteria > Fidelibacterota > Marinisomatia > Marinisomatales > CAZVFT01 > JACNLN01. The sequence continues at coordinate 1,459 of JACNLN010000143.1, read as the reverse complement.
ATGAGTACCAGAGGCAGTATCAATAATAGAAAGACTGTTCTCTTTTCCCTCTTCAACCCCTCAAATAAGCGGAATTTAAAGGGAAACCTTTTTATTGCTACCACTTGAAATGTATCGTATAATATTCTCCTCCTGATTCATTCAGGAGAACTAAATCGATAACAGTCTCTCTATACTAATCTCCTATCTCTTGGATTTCTGAAGTTTTATTCTCGGTGGGAATCCATTCCATAGACATTAAATCTAATAATTTCCGAATAGCATTACCTCGATGGCTTATTGCATTTTTTTGTTTCTCTGTCATCTGAGCAAAAGTTTTTTTCATTTCAGGGACATAAAAAATAGGATCATAACCAAACCCTTTATCTCCCATCGGTGAATCACTTATCATTCCTTCAACTGCACCTTCCGTCCAGAGTTCCTTTTCCCCATCAAAAAAACATGCTACCGTTCTGAATCGGGCACTTTTATGATCGGGATTAACATCCAAAAGTTCTGAAAGTAATTTACGCACATTGTCGTTGTATGTACAATTTTTACCTGCATAGCGTGCGGAATATACTCCAGGTTTGCCACCAAGGGCATCCACTTCTAAACCTGTATCATCAGCAATCGTTGGGATTCCAGTCACATTATAAATAGTTTTTGCTTTGATCAATGCATTGTCCAATAATGTCTTACCTGTCTCCTTAATATGAGGTATCTTCCCATCTGGATCAATATCATCCAGTCCCTTTATTTCACACTGCATCTGGCTGAGTATATCTTTTAATTCTCTAAACTTATCCTTATTTCTCGTAGCAAGAAGTATAGTTTTTTTAAACATTCTAATCTAAAATAAATTTTATTTAAGTCAAAAAATTCAAATTCATTAAAAATCTAACAAACAGGTTGGCAAACATACCTATTCTCTTTCTGCCAGTCAAGAAAATATTGTCAGTATAAATGAATAAAGGAAATTTGAAAATTTGTTGTTTTTCGTAGAGTATCAGAGTAATTTTATTTTAGAGATTAAGAGTGATTGATTCATTGGTTCTGACACAGGTTTCTTGACATAAGTCTTTCGTCATTGGCTCGGTAGCTCCCCGACCTCGACTCCGTCAACGGTACGGGACAGGCAGTCTCCTCCTTCGCTACCGAATTTAAATGGAGATGTTGATAAAAACACTATTGGCTCGGTAGCTCCCCGACCTCGACCCCGTCAACGGTACGGGACAGGCAGTCTCCTCCTTCGCTACCGAATTTAAATGGAGATGTTGATAAAAACACTATTGGCTCGGTAGCTCCCCGACCTCGACCCCGTCAACGGTACGGGACAGGCAGTCTCCTCCTTCGCTACCGAATTTAAATGGAGATGTTGATAAAAACACTATTGGCTCGGTAGCTCAGTCGGTAGAGCAGAGGACTGAAAATCCTTGTGTCGCTGGTTCGATTCCGGCCCGAGCCACAAACTAAAATC
>JACNLN010000048.1 GCA_014381485.1 Fidelibacterota bacterium | reverse complement strand
TTTTACGTTTTACATAATTACGTTTTCCATGTAAACTTGCCCTGATACTAAAAGACATCAAAATATGAAAAATATTATTCAGATTGCCGGGATCAGGAATTTAACAGAAGCACAGATGCTCACTCATGCAGGCACAACCCATATAGGAATCCCACTCCGGCTGGACGTTCATGATGAAGATATCTCCGAAAAGCAGGCATCCAGAATTATTTCACATCTCCCTCCCGCTGTCACTCCTGTACTCATCACCTACCTACACCGGACTAATGACATCCTGGAACTCTCTCATAAAATTGGGGTGAATTGGGTTCAACTCCACGGTGATATTTCCACCGAAGAGATGGAAAATGTAAAACGCTTTGATCCCACAATAACAATCATTAAAAGTCTTATCGTCCACCAGAACAACCAGGAAGAACTTCTTACAGCTGTTGACCAATTAACCTCTGTTGTCGATTATTTTATAACAGACACTTACGATCCCGAAACTGGAGCCACTGGTGCCACAGGAAAAACCCACGACTGGTCGATCAGCCAGAAGATTGTGGAATTCTCTCAAAAACCTGTTATTTTAGCAGGTGGCCTGAATCCCAATAATGTTCAAAAAGCTATTCAAGTCGTACGGCCCAATGGTGTGGATTGCCACAGTGGTGTTGAAAAGAGACAGGGATTTAAAGATCCCCAACTTGTGAAAAAATTTGTTGAAATGGCACAGTTAGGATTTTCAAAAATATGAAAGGAAGAGTATCAATGAAAAATGGGGTATTATTTTTTCTCGCTATTTTTCTCACCTGTTTCCTGTGGGGAAAAAATACTGCGTCCGGCTTCCGACGGAACGATACATTAACAATTGGTTTCTGGAATGTTGAAAACCTGTTTGATCTCGTTGACGATCTTGAGAAAAATGATGATGAATTTTCTCTTGGGGGAAAGAAAAACGTCACCCAAGAAATCTACAACCTGAAACTAAAAAACTGTGCTGAAGTCCTTTCCGATCTTAATGCAGACATCGTGGGAATTTGTGAGGTGGAGAACCGGTTTATGATGGAGGAACTTAATAAGGCTTATTCATCTCGAGATTATTCTATCATCCACTACGATTCTCCTGACCGACGAGGAATTGACTGTGCTCTATTTTACGACACTGAAAAATTCAAGGTACTGGAATCAAAACCGATTAAAAATGTACTCTCTACAGGAACAGCAACCCGGGATATTCTCTATGTCAAAGGGAAATATCAGGACGAAGTGCTACACCTCTTTGTAAATCACTGGCCATCAAGTTACGGTGGGAAGGCACAAGCAATGCCAAAGCGAGCGGATACCTCGAAGCTTCTGGAACAAAAGGTCCTGGAAATTCTCAGGCGAAATCCTCAAGCGGAAATCCTCATCTTGGGTGATCTCAACGAAGAACCCACCGAAGAAAACGTGCAAAACCTTATGACCATCGATGAAATTAAAACACAAGAGGGACAACTCGTTAACTTAATGATTCCCTTCATTAGTCAGAAAGGGATAGGAACTTACGTCTATCGTGGAAAGGATAATTTCCTCGATCAGATGCTCGTCAGCTGGGGATTAACTGATTCAGATGGATTAAAATATTTAGATGGATCTATGACAATTCTCGATCTGCCGAAATACCGCCAGCAAACCGGAAAATACAGTCACTACCCGTTCCGTTTCTGGGCTGGAAACAAACTGTTAGGCGGCTATTCTGATCATCTGGCAATTAAAGTGTCAATTGTAAAAACAGGTAAATATCATCACACTGATTAATACATAGGTTTCTCAAGTCAGAAGGGTTATGATTACTCAATATTCGCACATAAGTAGTTTGTCTTTTCACCTTTTGTCTCAACATATTATTAATTATAATCTGGATGATTTAAACTAATAAATTCAGTGCAGAACATTAATCATTTAGAAAAATCACTATGGGAAGCGGCAGATCAGCTTCGTGCCAATTCATCTCTAACTGTGCAGGAACAGTATTTATTAACAGAAAAAGGCCGTCGATTATTGAAGGAATTAGCGAGGAAAAAATGATTTTGCTGAACATGGAAGTTCAGGAAATGCCTGTACCAATACAATCGGGAGAAAGAGAATTACCAAAAATATTAGTGAATTGCTGAAGTAATATGAAGTATTCTGAATCCCAAACGGTAGAATTGAAAAGTTCAATCAGTCAGTTGAGCAGATCGATGGAATCGCTTTGTGCCTTTGCCAATACGGATTTGGGAACCGTTTATTTCGGTATTGCTAATGACGGAAAACCCACCGGAATCAAAATTACGGATAATACTTATCGCAAAGTGCAGGAAGCCGTTTTCAACTCTTTTGACCCAAAGATTTACCCCAACATCTTTGAAGAAGAAACTGACGAGAAACCAATTCTGGTTGTCGAACTAAAAAATGCACCTGACAGACCCTATTTTGTGAAGGGGAAAGCATACAAAAGAGTGGGGACAAGCAACACCACATTATCCAAAGTTGAAATTGAGCGGATGATGTATGAACGGGGAAATCCTGAATTTCATTATGACCGTTCACCCTTGAAATCTGATATGAACGATGTGGACCACAAACGGATAAAATGGTTTTACCGCCTTGCTCACGAAGAACGAAATCTACCATTAGATGATACGCC
>JACNLN010000067.1 GCA_014381485.1 Fidelibacterota bacterium | reverse complement strand
ATATTTCCCAGTTTTAAGGTCCTCTTCAATAATTTCCTCAATGAAGTTCTTAGCCGATTTTTCCGATGTCTTCATTCAATACCTGATATTTTCAAAAAAATTACATTACGACTTATTAACTGCAAATGTCACATAGATTTGCTTTGTTTCACTCTGTAGTAACAATTTAGTTCATCCAAACATTTATGATTCAACTGTGATTGGTAATTTTTCCAATGCTGTCTTTAATCGTCTAAGACAGGTTACTTTTCCCAGCATCTCCATCATTAAAAATAGCGAGGGTCCATGTGGAACACCACTCAAAGCAAGCCGAACAGGATGAATTAACTTACTGGAACTTATCCCCCGCTCTTCACAAAATTTCCTTAGTTCAGACTCCAGCAGTCCAACACTCCATTCTTCCATTATTTCCAACCTCGCCATAAAATCTTGTATTAAAAAATTCACCCCTTCACTTCCCCACCGCTTCCGAGCTGTTTTAAGATCGTAAGAAGTTGGATCATCAAAGAAAAAATTAGAGTGAGTCATAATTTCCGATAGTGTCTTTAGTCGTTTTTTCTGGATTTCCACAATCTTCAATAAATAGTCTTCGTTTTCTTCTTTCCTCCATTCGGGATTCAGCTCACGGATTCTCGATAGAAGAGCCTCAGCCGGCATTTGAACCATATGTTGACCACTAATCCAGTTAAGCTTCTTTTCATCATAAATTGCTGCCTTTTTCTGAACCTGCTGCAGATGAAATTTTCTCACCAGTTCATCCAAGGTAAATATTTCCTGTTCCGTATCTGGGTTCCATCCAAGGAAAACAAGGTAATTCAACAACGCTTGAGGGAGATAACCCTGCCACCGAAACGCCTGGATTCCCGTAGCACCATGACGCTTGCTAAGTCTCCGTTTATCAGGACCAAGAATCATCGGAAGATGTGCAAATTTCGGGATGTCAAATCCCAGAACTTTATATATTAGGATCTGTTTTGGTGTGTTAGTAAGGTGATCGTCACCACGGATGACGTGAGTAATCCCCATAAAATGATCATCCACAACAACCACGAGGTTGTACGTGGGACTGCCATTCGAGCGGGAGATGATGAATGAATCAATTTCACTGTTTTTCACTCGGATATTTCCATATATCTGATCATTAAAAGAGATCACTCCTCTGGGAATTTTCAACCGTACGGCAAACGGTTCCCCCTGATTCAGTCGTCGTTTCTGTTCCTCAAGAGAGAGATTCTTGCAGGTCCCCGGATAACGATAATCTCTACCTCCCTTCGGTGCTTGTTTTCGATCTTTCTCCAACTTATCTGGTGAACAGAAACAACGAAAAGCTTTTCCAGTTTCCAACAGCTTCCGGATAGCAGCTTTGTAGTCCACTAATCGTTGAGACTGAAAAACAATGGGTCCATCCCATTGAAGTCCAAACCACTTGAGGGAGTCACAGATCTGTTCTTCATACTCTTTTCGAGATCGAACTGGATCGGTATCTTCAATCCTGAGAAAAAATTTTCCCTTGTGATGTTTCGCAAAAAGCCAGTTAAATAGAGCCGTTCTGACTCCACCAAGATGAAGTTCACCCGTTGGGGATGGTGCAAATCGGACTCGTACTGGTTTCATAACAGAGGTAAAGTTAATAGTTCTGTAAAGGAAAAGGAATTATATAATTGCGGCTCATCACAATAATGCGTACCTGGATACAATTTTTATTTTGGAGTTGTCCAATATGATCCAGATTCAATCTTACAAAAACTCTCGTAGCTCTTATTACAATGAAACTGCTGATCCGCCTGCTCCCGATGAATGAGGGCTGGCGGACAGGGAAGAGAAAAGATCCCCCCTCACCTTTTTTCCTCTCCCACCAGGGGAGAGGAGTTCTTGGTAGTATGGCTTCAAACATTTTCTTTTATAAACGCCCGTCCCATCGAATTTCTAAACGTGCGGAACTGCCATGCCGGGGAACCTCCTACAGGCAAGTAACGGGACGATATAAAATGATTACGCTAGCATACGCATGATTTTGATTCTGCCGCATTAGAAAAAGTGAGGATAAAGGTCACAGCAGAACGAAGGAAAAGAATTATTCACTGTCTGATCCGCTGGTAAGCGGAGAGTTTGAATAATTCCCTGAGTGGAGCTTGGACGCCTCACTTTTTCTCCAGCGGCGATTCTTTTCGTTCTTTTCTTCTAAAGAAAAGGACATGGAAATTAAATATCACCCCCTATTTTTTTCTACCCTCAGTCGGTAGACTGATAAACATCAAGGAGGAGAAGAACTTGCGGGTCTGTTCCTCCATTATTGATTGCCGTAAAAAAACTTTCCTCATCTAAAAAACTCGATTCACTTACTCCCAGCTTGTTCCCGATCCAGCAGCTGCTGGAGAGGGCAGGCAGGTTTTTTTCTCCTCTTAATCGGTAGTCTGATCTTGCAACAAAAAAACGGACACATTCCGTCGAAGGCCGTAGCATCTGTTTCCCCTCCTTGACAAGGAGGGGTGACGGGGTGGTCTTTCTAATATATCTCCGCCAGCTGGCCCCGTGGAATTCCAAAGGGATATATTCCACAGGGCTAACGGAAGAGGGCCAGGGTGAGGGTGAGGAGAGCAACTCATCTGAGTTGAGACTACATCATTCTCCGATTCAGTTAGTAAAAGATGGCTCTTCATCT
>JACNLN010000208.1 GCA_014381485.1 Fidelibacterota bacterium | reverse complement strand
AGTTCACCACTAACCAGTTCTTTTACCTCTCTTCCCATCAAATCATAAATCACAACGGTTACATAAGATTGTTCAGGCAGGTTGTAGCGGATTGTGGTTAATGGATTGAATGGGTTGGGATAGTTTTGATAGAGAGCAAATTGGTGAGGGGTGAGGAGTAATTCGTGACTAAATCCCACTGCTCCGTATTCATACGCACCCATATCGGGAGCAAAACCGACATATTCATCCGGACTGAAATCAACAACCGTATCTCCCATCCAGACAAAGAATGCCGTGCCAGCATCGATGCAGGGGGAACCTTCTTGAAGATGAAAGTCTGTGCTATCAACGAAATGCGGATCGGCATCTATATTGCCTGTGCCCGCCCAACCACCTTCCACATCGCTATAGACTACTGTGATATCACTTGAACCATAGGAGCTATCAACCACAATCTCTTCATTTTCATTTCCCCATACGATGGAGTTGACCACAATGGGGTGAGCACCCCCGTCGGTTCGTATTCCACAAAGATTTGCAACAATGGTATTGTTCACTATCTGTGCCTCGGTGTCGTACATACAGACTATCCCTTCTCCCTCATTTCCTGCAATCACATTTCGAAAGATTCGTGGAGAACTTTCACCCCAGATGCAAATACCCCCTCCATCCCCAAAATCCATGACATTCCACTTAATGGTATTACCTTCAATCAGCGGTTCACTACCCACACCCACAAATATCCCAGCTCCTTCCGCAACACCATATCCGCTCATCGTCTCGTTTGAACGAATGACATTATCAAGGACTAACACATCTGAACTGTCCCTGATACAGATACCAGCTCCGGCGTAGGCACCATAGTTTTCACTGATGGTATTGCCAAGAATTTGAGCATCCGAATAACTGCAAAAGATGCCAGCACCATCAACATACCAGTCACAGTAATTTTGAGTGATTATGTTATTCTCAATAGTGGGTGAGGAATGGATGCAGCGGATACCTCCACCACCTACCAGGAGTGTGTCACCATAAGCAGCAAATCCCCTCATTATTGTAAATCCAGTTAAAACAGAATTTTCATCTTCTCCTGAAATGAAGGATACAACACTCCCACTACTGTCCCCATCAATAATCGTGGATGAGATATAAAACGTATCACTGGTGGTAATATATAGCGACCCCACCATAATATTCTTCCCGTTGTAGTTGATATTTTCTACGTAGGTGCCTTCATGGACAAGAACGGTGTCACCCTCACTTGACACATTGATCCCGTGCTGGATGGTGGCGAATGGATTTTCGGATGAGCCGTCGCCGGTGGTATCATTACCAGTGGTAGAGACATGCCAGACGGGACCAGAATATCCCGCCGGATAGGTAGTCACCACATAATTAACTGTATCAGAATAAACAGTACTATCAACATCCAATATTACCAGCTGAACCGTACCCGTACCCTCATTTGTATTCGCATCTATGTAAAGTGTGAAATGCCGACATGAATCTGGTTCCACAGGGCTGCTGCCAAAATCATAATTCGTAGCTATACTGTCAATAATAGGCGGATAACACAAACCATCCAAACACATCCTCGATAACCAGTTTTCAGGTAAATCATTCACCGTTCTAACAATTGCGACAATAATCGTATCCAATGAAACGTTTGTAATCGTTGCATCGAACACCACAAGACTGTCTAACTCAATATACGCCTTCGTATCACCCGTTTCAAAAGTGAAACTCTGGGCTGTTATTATTTTTATAAAAATTGCGGCAATAATAAGACCTTTTATTTTCATTTTATTCCTCTTGTAATTAGGGTGAAAAATTAATGGTTGTGGCACAATTCTATATGAGAGATTGATGGAATTAAGATAGAGTAACAGATGTATTTCATTCAATTCTCCAGTACAATTTAATCTTACTCATCAAAATGAGAAATGTCAATGTCAAAATTTGAATAAGTGAAGAAAAGTTGATTATTCTAAAATATACCAATAAATTTGCCATCACTTTTGGAACGTTCATAACACGATTTATTAACCTGGTTAATTCATCAGCCACTCTCACAGGGACTCCGTGGAGCAAGACACAAAGACACAAAGGATAAATAAGAAGGGATTTACCCCGATACGGTCATACTTTTTTACCTGCCCGAAAGATGTCAGGCGGGCGGGGCAGGCAAGGAATAAGATGAATCGTTTTTTATCCACAAATATCAATTTCCAAAATTGCTCTAACTTCTTTATTTTCAATACTTCTTAGAGTCTTGGTGTCTTTGTGGCGAATAATGTAGATTAAAAGAGAAAGATTAAGAAATGACTGAGAAAAAAAATTTGTCGGTACAAAAAAGAGAGCGCCAACAGCAGAAAGCATACCTCCGTAATAAGCACTATAAAAGTCAAATGAAGACAGCAATAAAAAAGGTTCTGTTGTCAACCACCAGGGAAGAAGGGGAAAAGGTCTATCGGCAAGCAGTATCCATCATCGATTCATTGGTCAGTAAAGGAATAATTCATAAAAATACAGCAGGACGGAAAAAGTCTCAGATTACAAAATATCTGAATAGTCTCTCCTGACAATTCCCTTATTAATTCTCCCGTTTTTATTTAGCTTTTTGTTTATCCCCCACCTGAATTAAAACGGGACTTCCCCTGAAAACAACCTTTAGAATCTAA
>JACNLN010000006.1 GCA_014381485.1 Fidelibacterota bacterium | reverse complement strand
TTATTCATATTTGGATGTAGTACGTGTAAAAAAATAGCTACAACCGAAATTGCTGCCTCTTAAAGACACCATTGATATTGATACTATTTCAACAACAGTAATTTCTTAGTCCGAATGAAATCAGCCACCTTTATTTGATACATATAAATCGCAGCACCCACAGGCTTACCGCAACTGTCGGTAGCATTCCAAACAACAGATTTGTAACCAGCATCTTGTTTATTGTTAACTAACGGTTAGGCTAAACGCAATAGGCAAGGAAGTGAGCTCATTGCCGTTTTAGCCTTTGTTGGTGGCAGTTTTATTCTCCTAATTTTCGAATTAAAAATGATACAAAATCCTCACCACTCGGGTCACTATAAGTGACATAGTAGGCTACATTGGGTATCCCAATAAAATCAGCTTGTTCTTTTAATTCACGAGCGTGATAGGGGTGATGGTTAAGTAATTCAATCGTAGTTGGAGGTACCACATCCCTCAAGGTGTTATTAACCCATATTTCCGGGTCATCACTACTCATAAGGTCAAGCATATCAACATCATTTCTGTAAGAGACAATTTCGGGGGAATAAAAAAAATCAAAGTCGGTAATTCCATAAAAAGAATTTATTCTTTGCGCTACTGACGGATATAAATTTACTGTGTCTTCAAGACTAAAATTATAATCAATAAAAACATCCGTTTCCCACCTTTCTAAATCATAAGTAGCTTGTGTTTCTCTAACAGCTACTCCTAAAGCTCTTGTAGATTCCTTTAATACAGGATCGGTATTTGATATATCTGCCATATCATCATTAAATGCCAGCCATAATGATGTTCCAGCACCTGCGGAATTACCAGACAAAACAATTTTTTCCTTGTCAATGTTCAGTTGATCTGATATTGAACGAATATATTGTAAGCATCTTTTACAGTCTGTTAGTGGTTTTATTACCCCAACATTTTCCTCTGCTTCAAATAGCCTATAATTAATAGTTGCATAAGCAATATTATTACTTAAAAAGGTTCTTATTTCTTCAGGAAAATCCCATAATCCATCTTTTTGAGTGCTATATACATATTCTTTAGCACAACTAACAAATCCGCCACCGTGAATATATATCACCAAGGTGGTTGGAGTATCAGAAACAGGTAAAAATATATCAAATACATTTTCCGTAAATTCTCCATAACTTATATTTTCTGCAAAATTCGCTTGAATCCCATTCAGGTCAATTGGTGGTATACTAAATTCTATATTAACAGAATTGTCAAATATGATATTTTCGTCATTATCACAGGAAATGAGAAACACAGAAAGGATTGCAATCATTACTAATTTAAAACTACTCATATTAAACTATTCTTTAATTTTTTCTTTAGACTGGTTTTTTTGAATTTGGTTAAATTAGCACCAACATGTTAATATAATACACTATTGTTTAATATCACCCTTATTTAAAATCAGGTGGAAATATCATTCCCCTAAATTCACCCCATTTTTCATAAAAGAAAGTAAACCGCAGACCAAATTAAGTCAATAAAAACAGGAGCAGACAATTCGCCTGCTCCTATGCTATGACATCGAATTAGCGTCACGGGAATATTACATCGTTTCCATACAAAGCGTGTCCATAATTTTGGTTTCTTTGATAGACTTACCCAGTCTCATTAAAGAATAAAGAAAAGAGAAATCCCCGTCGATAAATGAGTAATACCGAAGGGGATTTCTTATGTGAGCCCGGAGCGACTCGAACGCTCGGCCAACGGCTTAAAAGGCCGCTGCTCTACCAACTGAGCTACGGGCTCAATTTTGAGGGGTACTCCGAGTAACCTCCTTTTAAGAATCTCCAATCAATGGATTAAGAGTACTAACTCGTGACTCCGGAAGGACTCGAACCTTCAACCAATAGATTAAGAGTCTACTGCTCTGCCAATTTGAGCTACGGAGCCATTTCCCCGTCAGCAAATTTAGAAATTCAGTGGAGAAACATCCAAGACTAAAGTCAATGAATACTACTGATCGAGCCACTCCCGGACGACTGCCAAATGTATCAAATTATGATAGAATTAACCAGAAAAAGCCACTTTGTGATGCAATGCCTGAGTGATAGGTTTCTTCCAATACTAATTTTCACTCACATTTTTACTTTCCTAAAGCGTACAAGTTAGTTCAAATCTCTTGTTGCAGAACCCTGAAGGGACAACTAGAAATTGCCTCAATTATAATCGTGATTTAGTCTTAGTTAAATAAAAAAATCTTGTTGCGTCCATAAATAGTCCCTGTGTTATCTCTTTAAATATGCTATATTTAATATATAGAATAAAGTCCTAAATGAAAAATTGGATGAAGTAGAATGTACAATCTTGAATGTGATAAAATCTCACGAAAATTCTCGTAAATACAATACATCGAAAGGATAATTAAAATGAAACAAGGTACAGTTAAATTTTTTAACTCAAGGAAAAATTATGGCTTTATTACTGGTGATGATGGCAACGACTACTTTGTTCATTCCAGTGGAATAGCCAAAGGCATTTATATAAAGGAAGGCGATAGAGTCTCGTTTGATATTATTAAAGGTGACAGAGGACCAAAAGCAGAAAAGGTTGATCTAATAGATTAGTTCATTTTAATAATCTATTCTAAAAATAGTAAGAGGGGCACCGATTTTAATCATTGCCCCCTTTCTATT
>JACNLN010000140.1 GCA_014381485.1 Fidelibacterota bacterium | reverse complement strand
ACTTTTACTTCAGTGGATAGATGCCTGAACCAACTAAAATATAAGCATACTGTTAGCAGAATCAATGTGATACCTAACACAGATACATTTCCCCACGTTTTAAACATCAGGCTCATCATGAAAAGGAAAAAGACCACCTGCCAAGGAACTGCCAGAAATGTCGACATAATATCACGACGGTTTTCAGCATCAACAGCGCTTCTGTGATATGTTGAAAGTGTTTTTTTGAATCGTGACCATGTTCCGAAAGGTCTTGTTTTTCTGTAGAAATGTTGTAAAACATTTTCTTCAGTGGGAGTCGTAGATAATGTTCCAATAATTGTACCAATCAGAGAAGCAGAGGTTGCTACAGCAAACATGGCATATTCTGTTACTCCTTCCGGAGCAATAGCTTTAAACACAATGGCAGCTATCATACCTGAAAGAGTTCCCCAGACAAACCCCCAGCCGTTCATCCGACTCCAGTACCAGCGAAGTAGCATCGGGATCAGCAGCCCTGAACCGATACTCATGGTGATCCATCCCCAGACGGCATTGATGTTTTTAAACACCAGCATGAGTCCTAAACCAAATACAACAATCAGAATGGAAGCCAAATAACTGTGGAACATCATTTTCTTTTCTGTGGCTTCGGGATTGATGTACAGTTTGTAGATATCCTTCACCCAGTAAGCTGCTCCGGCATTCACGGTAGAATCAAATGTGGACATTCCGGCTGCCATCAGTCCTGCCACCAAAAACCCCTTGATGCCGATTGGCAGGGTTTCCACTACTGCCGGCAGAACAAGTTCCGGATCTGATATTTTCGTTCCCAGGGACACACCGATGATGGCAATTGCACCAATAAATACCCAGCGGAAAGACAGAAGGAATACCCAGAATGCACTAAGCAATCCGGCTTCACGGTCATCTTTTGCTGCAAAATAACGCTGAAGCATGTAATTACCGGTGCCACCGGAACCTTCTAAAATAACTTTCATCAGGTAAAACATGATGGCAACGCCGAACAGGTTATAGATGGAGTATTGTGAATATTGGTCTATAGACAGACGTGACGTTGGCAGAATACTGGTCCATTCTTTGAGTGTTGTTGAGAATCTTTGAAAACCACCGCCGGCACTTTCCATTATCGGCAGAGAAATAGTGAATTCATCCGGGAGCGTAATCCCAATTGCCTTAACTGCCATATAGACAATGGCAGCGAAAATAAGGAAACCCTGAAATACATCAGTCCAGACCACACCATAAAGACCGGATGCTACGGTATAAATCATCGCAACAGCAATTAGCAAAGTGGCAGCCCAGAATTCAGATGGCAGTCCAAGATAATTTTCAATGCCAAGGAAAGTATCGAGGAATTTCCCACCGCCCAGTGCAAAATATGTTACCATAGCAATCGTCATAATGATAGCAGAAACGGCTGCAATCAGTCGTGCTGCCTGCCCCTGCGTTCCTTTGCCGAATCGCAGTTCCATCCATTCTGCCAGCGTCATGGCACCGGAACGACGATTCCACTTGCCCATATAAATCATGAGAAAGGCCATGATTAACGTGACTCCGCCGCGAAGTTCTATGTAAAATCCCTTGGCTCCCAAGGCGTAGATCAAGGCAGCAATAATCATCGTACCGCTGATATCAAGATTGGAGGACATTCCCGATGAAGCCAGCGCCCACCACGGCAGTTTGCGGTTTCCGAGGAAGTATGAATCAATCCCCCGCGAAGCTTTCCGTTGCATGTACAGACCAATGAAAACAATGGCTGTCAGGTAGATACCGATAATGGTAAAATCAATGATATGCATAGATAATTCTCCTCTGAACTACAAAATGGTATCATCCGGGATCACTGTCCCTCTTGGAATTACAATAATCCTATCACGAATACAGTAGAGAGTATCATCATTATTTTCAATACCCTCCCGATTTTCCAAAATCACATTTTTCCCTACTCGGACATTTTTATCCAGAATCACTTTCTTTAACTTACTTCCTTCACCAATTCCCAGTGGAATATCCCCATCAGAATCATAATAATCCGCTCCCATAAGATATGTCTGTTCCATAGATACTCCGTCTTGAACAACACTTCGCAACCCAAGAATTGAATGTCTAATGGTTGCTTTTCCAATTCTTGTGCCTTCAGAAATAATAGAGTTATAGATTCCTGCTTCAGTGAGATGACTCCCTGGTAAAAAACGAGGGTGAGTGTAGATGGGTTGTTGAGGATCATAAAATGTGAAAGCCGATTTCTTTTCCGTTAAATCCATATTTGCCTTGAAAAAAGTACCAATCGTCCCAATATCTTCCCAGTATCCATCAAACCTGTATGCTGTTGTACAAAAATGTTTAATGGACGCCGGAATGATGTCTCTTCCAAAATCGTTCCCTTCGAGGGATAGAGCTTCATCCAACACCTCCTTACGAAAGATATAGATTCCCATCGAGGATAAAACCTGATCTTTCCGGGTATCGGTATCAAGTAAATCTTCGATATCCTCCTCTGTTTGAGGTTTTTCCACAAACTTGATAATCCTGCTATTTTTATCGGTTTTTAACACTCCCAGCTGGTGAGCCAGGGAGACAGGCATCGGTTTTACCGCCACAGTAATATCTGCGTTAGATTCAATATGAAAACGGAAAAAGTCCAAATAATCCATACGATAAAGGTGGTCACCTGCTAAAATGATGAAATGAGATGCATCCAGCTGAGAAAAACGCTTCCAGTAGGACCTCACTGCATCAGCTGTTCCATGAAACCAATCCCCACCTTCCAGTGACTGCTGTGCTGCCAAAATCTCAATGTTACCCTGACTAAAGATATCAAATGTATATGTCTGGAAAATATGCCTGTGGAGAGATGTTGTGTTAAATTGTGTTAGTATACGAATCTGTTTAATACCAGAATTGATACAGTTGCTGAGAGGAATATCAACCAATCGATATTTCCCCCCGATGGGTACGGCTGGTTTTGCTCTGTCCCTTGTCAGAGGAAAGAGACGTTCTCCCCGACCACCACCCAAAATAATAGCATACAATTTCAATGAGTTATTCATACATATCTCCTAAAATATTGTTATACAATTTAATATATTGTCGAGCAGATCGATGCCAGGAAAAATTTTGTTTCATTGCATTTATCATAAGAGCTTTCCACTCTCTTTTCTTTCGATACAATCTTAATGCTCGTAAAACAGTTCGGAATAAAGCACTTTCGGAATATGTCTTGAAAATAAATCCGGTACCCATCTTACCATCCCAATTTGCAACTGTATCTGCCAAACCTCCAGTAAAATGGACAATTGGAATCGTCCCGTAACGCAGGCTGTAAATCTGATTTAACCCACACGGTTCAAATCGTGAAGGCATCAGGAACATATCCGACCCCGCTTCAATTCGATGAGCCATTTTCTCATCAAAATGTGGAAAATAACAAATATTTTCTGGATACTTTTTTCCTCTTTTCTGAAGAGCATCTGCTATTGTCGAATCTCCTATCCCGAGAAAAACTACCCTGGTTCCCGTCTGAATAATTTTATCCAGAATTCCAAGAACGAGATCATATCCTTTTGATTCCACCAACCGCGAGATCATTCCAATAACAGGAATATCTAAATCATCTGAGAAACCACATTCTTTTAATAAAATTTTCTTATTGACCCTTTTCCCTTCTAAAGAATCTTTAGAATAAGGATTTTCTAAAAATGGATCTGTTTCGGGGTTCCAGGTAGAATAATCCACACCATTCAATATTCCTGAAAAACGTGCGCGATTGGCTTTGATATACGTATACAATCCAAACGAGAGAGATTCATCTTTCTGCAACTCGTGTACATATTCGGGACTCACAGTATTAATCCAATCTGCTGAAGTAATTCCTATCTGTAGTGAATCATAAACTTTCTTCCTCTTATCCAGATTATCCCTATCAACGGTTTCCAGCAAAGCCGATTCCTCTTTACTAAACCACCCTTGATACTGGAAATTGTGAACAGTGAGTATGGCTGGAATTTTAATTTGGTGATTCTGTAACATCCAGGGAAGAAGTGCTGTGTGGTGATCGTTACAGTGGATCAAATCGGGAGAAAAATACCCTTTTCTTATCAAATCCAGGATGACGTACTGAAAGAAAAAGAAACGGGCATTGTTGTCAGGAAAACCTTCACCATTTGTGTCAACATAAATCCCTGAGCGATTGAAGAAATGATTATTTTGAACAAAGAAGTATTCCGGCTCGTTGGGTGAAGAATCCTTATAATAAATTTCATATAGATAAGTCATATCACCCATCTTTATTGCCCCTTTGACAGGATAAGGATGAATGTTGAACTTTTCCAAGTTAACATGTGAATATAAAGGAGAGATAACCGTTGTACTTTTTCCATTATTAACCAATTCCTGAGGTAAAGATCCTGCAACATCTGCCAAACCCCCAGCTTTTGAAAATGGTGACACTTCAGCGGCAAGAAAGAGAACATCCATTTGGCGTGTAGATACCTTTTTCATTGCTTCGGCAATGCTGGGAACGCCTTTCCCTGAAAGTGAATTGTACAATTTTTCATAATGATGAAACTCATTATCCCCAACCTCTCGAAACTCCCAGAAAACCTGATATTGGTATCCATCCAGCTCAGCATACAATCCCTTTTCACACAAATCTTCAGATCGCCGGATGAATTCAAGTCCGGAAATGTGTTCACGAAAAATGGTAAAATGGTTTGGAGAATTCGTCAAGTCTAATCCCTCTCCAAGGTTTTTCTGCTTTAGATACCTGTGCTCGTTACTAGCTTGCTTGTCGTTATATGCAGCAGATATTCTGACCCAACCACTGGCAGGTTCGTAGGCATTGTTATACAGAATCAAAGCCCGTTCACCTCCATATCGATTAGAATAGGCAAAAACATTTTCATTAACGGGACCATTCGTTTCATAGAAATCATATAGAAGAAAGTTTTTAACCTCAGAAAACAGATACCGTTTCTTAATCACAGGAAATATCTCGTCGATGTGACGCTGGATAAGCCACTCAGCGGGATATTCATCCCAATAAGCTCGTCTATATTCCATCCCGTATTTCTCTTCGAATCCTTCAATTTGACCGTGACCAAACATGGGAAGTCCAGGCATGGTAACCATCATCATCGTCACACCAAAATATTTGTCCCCCTTTCCGAACTGTTTGGCGGCAGTTTCTTCGTCAGGATTGTTAAGAAAATTGACAAATCGTTTCAGAATCTCCGGATCAAATTCAAGGGTGTTTTTAATGGTCTGCCGGTATTTAGCATTCTCCTCCATTTTCAGCATATTCATAAAAGCACTGTTGTAAACCCGATGCATACCAAGCGTCCGTACGAAATAACCTTCCATAAGCCAGAATGCCTCTGCAAGAAGAAGGGTGTCTGGTACTTCAGCATTCACACGATCCACCACTTCCCGCCAGAACTCTCCTGGCATATTCTCCCTGAATTCTTTTCTAGATACCCCATATTCCGCCCTGGAGGGGATATCACTGCCCGTTCCGGGTTCGGGAAACCAAAGTCGCTGATAGTGTTTTTTCGATAGGGTCATGGCAGCGTCAAAACGGATAATTGGAAAGTTCCGGACTACATGGAGAATTGTCTGAATTACTGCTTCCCTAACATCCGGGTTTAAAAAATCCAATTGAGCTGTGTCATTCCACGGCATGGATGTCCCATCATTGCCGTGGTAAATATATTTTTCATTCCTGGTCCAATGATCCACCCGTTTGAACACGACAGCCGCATCACCTCGACTATAATAATGATCTTCAAGATATATTTCAACACGGTTATCATTTGATAAATTTCTACCCTCAAATGTATATGAGGGAAATGGAGAATGATCTAGAGAGATAAACCAATCCGGGTGTTCTATCACCCATTTTGAATCAATTCCTGTATGATTTGGAACCATATCACTCGCTAAACGGATTCCCCGTTGCCAACATCTCTCGCGGAGGTTTTTGAGTGCTTCCCACCCCCCGATGTCGTGAGAAATATCATAATTCAGTAATGAATAAGCCGACGCCTCTGCCTCTGGATTTCCGCACATTCGTTTGATCTCTTTCGAAGCCAGGCTCCGTTCCCATATACCGATGAGCCACAAAGCGATAAAACCATATTCTGCCAGACGATCCAACTCCTCATCAGGAATATCATTCAACCGAGTAATGGATCGTTGATACTTTTTTGATAGTTGATCCAGCCAGACATAGATATGTTTTGCAATCATTACTACATTGGTCATCCATTCAATGTCTGGACTGTAACGTTCATATTCCTCCTCTCCATTAAATTCCAACACCTGTATTTCTCCTGGTCCAAATCCCCTTGATTTCTTTTCTTCATCAAGAAAGTCGAGCCCTCTCAGAAGACGGTTGATATAATCCCCAAGAAGATATCCCCACCGATCCCTGATATACTGTAACTGACCCTGAAGTGAATTGGGAATAACAATAGCTGGAGTTCTTAACATCTCCAGGAGATTCTGACTATCCGGTCCAAATACAGGCTGACGATCGAAGAAAATTTTTAGTTCGTCAATGACTTTTCTATAGTCCGTCTTTTTCTGAAGATGAGTATCATCAAACAGTTGTTGATATGGAAGAAATGCTGGACTGGTATTTTCCAGCAAGAGTAAAACTAATTCCTCCAAAATAATTTCCCTGTTGGTAACTCCTCCTGTTTGACCTTCTAAATACTCTTGGGCGTTAATGTTCTTGTTATAAACATTAACTGGAGGAAATTGCTCGATAAATTCAAGAAAAATATTGTCGAGATCTTCACGTTCGTGTTTTCCATTTATGTACTCCAGAGCATTTTGGAATACTATAGGATTTTTCTGCTTTTTATACTGGGAAATAACATGGTGCAGGATTTCATGAATAAGCCCCATAGCATAAATATCGCTGGCATAAACCTGTGCTGAGCTCTGTCGTAGTATGGATTGTTCAAAGGGTTTTTCTTTGTTATCAATCTGTATCAACTTTTTTGTAAAATATCGAACAGCCTTAAAATCCTTAAAAATCACTTCACCATCAGTGGCGAAAAGAAAATGGTCGAAATTATATCTATCCCGGGCACCCCGGGAGATATGAATCTCAAAAACCGGTGCTGAGCTCTGTCGAAGTAGGGGACTAAAAATATTTAACTTCACTTTCATTCAGTTACATCCAGTTATAGTTTAAATTTTAAGATGATAATATTGGGTTGCGTATTCATGTATCATCCGATGAGCTGTAAATTTTACCCCTGTCTTTATAGATTTCCTCATAAGGGATGACCACCTTTTACGATCGTTATAAAAAACGGGTATCACCTCCTTTTCCAGAATATCATAAAGGGAATCTGCATCAGATTCGTTGTTTGGATTATCAGGATCGCCAATTCCCCATCCATTTTCACCTGGATGACAAGCTTCTGCCCACCAGCCATCCAAGATGGAGAGGTTGGGGGCACCATTCAGAGCTGCTTTCATCCCACTTGTCCCTGAAGCCTCTTGGGGTCTTAAGGGAGTATTCAGCCATACATCAACTCCAGAGGTGAGTAGACGTCCCAACCACATATTATAGTTTTCAAGGTAAACCACTTTTATCTTACCAAATAATTTGTGGCTGTAACCAACAATCTCTCTTATAATGTCTTTTCCATCTTCATCGTGAGGATGTGCTTTCCCTGCAAAAATTATCTGAATCTTACCGTGACCAATATCTACCAACCGATCCAATTTATTAAATATCAGGCTGGCACGTTTGTAGGAAGCTGTGCGACGGGCAAATCCAATTGTTAAAATATCAGGAGAAAGGGCTCGCTGGGTTAGAGAATTTGAATAATCAAGGATAAACTCTTTCTGGGATAAATGTGCATAGAGGAATTTATCGTCGGGGATTTCTTCAATATTCAGCAGCAATTCTGGATCTTCTCTCCAACCCGGGAAATAGGTATCAAACAACTCTCTGAAGACTTTTCCTGCCCAATAGGGATGATAAACACCATTGTTTATATGCCCAATATTAAAATCTGGAAACTGGCTCTGAGCTACAATCCCATGCAGTTGAGACACTCCATTAGCTGATCTGCTGAAATACAATCCTAATTCCGTCATGTGGAATCGATTACTATTAATTATTGACGGTAGTTCCAGGTTGTCCGGAATAAGGCTATCCAAGAGCCCTCTTAGACGGTCCATTGAAAAATGATCGTGCCCAGCAGGAACGGGTGTATGCGTTGTAAAATGACATCTCTTTTGCAATTCCTCCCTATTCCCCTTGAATTTCCGAAATAACTCCAGCGTAATCAGAGCACTGTGTCCTTCATTCATATGGTATATTTCAATATCGTTTATCCCCAACATCTCCAGAAGTTTTATTCCACCGAAACCGAGAATAGCTTCCTGCAAAATCCTGTGATCTTTATCCCCTGAATAGAGTCGTAAAGTGATTTCCCTATCTTCGGGTAAGTTCTCATCTACATCGGTATCTAAAAGAAAAATTGGAACCGTATGTCCATTAAGACCCATATGCGAATACTTCCAAGCATTAATCCATACATTACGACCTCGCAATGGCAGTGTAAACTTCACCGACAGTTTTTTTAATAGCGGATCGGGATCAAATCTCGGGTAGGATTCAGTTTGATTTCCATCACGATCTACACGTTGTCTGAAATATCCTTCTTTGTATAGAAGTGTAACAGCGCACATTGGAAGATTTGCGTCTGCTGCCGCTTTGATGTGATCTCCTGCCAGAACGCCCAGTCCACCACCATAAGTGGGCAAACTTGCTGAGATCCCAATTTCAGCAGAAAAATATGCTATCTTATAATTTGTATCTGTCACGTGATGTTGTTATTAATACAGAAAAAAAACTAAGACAAATCGAAGCGTTTTGATTTAACAGTCAATTCCCTCATTCGGTTTTTCATATCAGGCGTCAGCATATCCCAGGAAAATCTCCACCGCCAATTATTTCCACCATTTGTACCTGGTACGTTCATCCGAGCCCTGGAATCCAGCCCCATGATATCCTGTAGAGGAAAGATGGCAGTATTTGCTCTGGAAAAGAGAGCGAGTTTAATCATATCCCAGTTGATGTTCTTACCATCTGATTTTAGATATTCCAGAACCGTTTTATTCTCCTCTTTAATCTCAACTTCTGAACGGATACTGTTTTCCCCCGGTCTTGAATTGAACCATCCATCTGTTGTATCATTATCGTGTGTACCTGTATAAACAACACAGTTAGTTGGATAGTTTTCTGGACGGTAATCATCAGCCTTGGGATCGTTGCTAAATGCAAACTGCAGTATTCGCATTCCTGGAAAATGATATTTGTCACGGAGGGTTTCCACCTCTGTAGTGACATTACCTAAATCCTCAGCAATAATAGGAAGTGGACCAAGTTTGTTAATCAGGGAATTAAAAATATATTCACCGGAACCCTCAACCCACTTTCCATTTTTACTATTTACTTCCTTTATATCCACTTCCCAGTATCTTGAAAATCCACAAAAATGATCTATACGGATAATATCCACCATTTCCAAAAGTTTTTGCACCCTGGCAATCCACCATTGATATTCTGTCTCATGATGTTTGTTCCACCGATAAATAGGATTTCCCCACAACTGGCCCGTTTCACTGAAGTAATCTGGGGGTACGCCAGCTTGAACTTTCAAATTACCCTTTTTATCCAGACAGAACAATTCACTGTTTGCCCACACATCTGCACTATCATGTGCAACATAAATTGGTAAATCGCCAATAATTTTTATTCCCTTTCTGTGACAGTATTGTCTCAATCGCTTCCACTGATCATGAAAAAGGAACTGATGGATTTTTATTTCTTGAATATTCTTTCCATATTTTTCAGATATTTGCTGAAGAGCATCAGGGTACCGATGTTCTAATTTAGCATCCCAACTCGTCCAGATCTTATTACCATTGATTCCTTTTAAAACAATGTAAAGTGCATAGTCATCAAGCCAATATTTATGTTGATTACAGAATTTTTTAAAATCATTCAACATCTGATCTGAGGCTCTTTCGAGAAAATGTTGACTGACATGGTTCATAACGGTTTTTCGTTCAACCACTACAGACTCAAAATCAATCCGATTATTAGAAAAATGAGGAAGTGATTTAATCTCATTTTTCCTTAATAGTCCATCTTCAATAAGTAAATCAAAGCTAATGAGCAGTGGGTTTCCTGCAAATGTGGAAAAGGATTGATATGGAGAATGGCTTTCTCCAGTTGGTCCGATAGGTAAAATCTGCCATAACTGTTGACCCATTTCCTCTAAAGCGTCAACGAATGTGTGAGCTTCAGGCCCTATTTCACCAATCCCATATGGTCCAGGTAGTGATGTTGGGTGCAATAAAATACCGCTTTGACGTGGAAATTCCATTATTACGACTGACTATTAATTTTTTTTATCAGGTTCTCCAGGTCGAACTCATCACGCTGCATAATCCGTTTAACAATCGGATTAACATCTATCCCTAACCGTTGCCCAGCTAAAGTGATATCAAGTACAATATAATCGGATGCGATTTTTGTAATCGCTTCATTATTAGTCCATATGGCTCTATTTGTATCACGTTCTTGAGCACTTCCCATAATAGTTACTTCATGATCAACAACCATGATTATTTTCGGTCTAAAGATCTTACGTAACTCCGATTCCATAATGTTGTAACATATAGTACAATTCGCTGCACTATCCAACTTTGTGAATGAAAAAAGGATTGTATCAACTCCTCTTCCTTGAGCTGTCATAACTTCTTTTTCAACCCCTTTTAAGTCTTTATTCCATATATTCATTACAATCTGAGATTCAGCATTTTTGATACTTTCCCGCATTTTTAAAATTAAACTGTTATATCCATGCAAATGCCAAAAATCAAAGGCTTCTTCATCTAGATCCATAGAACTAAAAGCTTTTTGAAGGTTGTTGATTTGATCCTCGTGAACATGATTCAAATGTTCTATTAAAGAAGAAGGCGCAATTGGAATATAACGTTTTGGGGATCCACCATCAGAATTGATAAGACTCAATGACTCCAATCGATTTAATACAGAATATACAGCTGATCGGGGAATGTTTGATTGAGCACTGATTTCATAACCCGTTGCGGGATTGTTTTTTAATAAAGTCAGATATGCTTTTGTAGCATTTGTTGACAGTCCAAATTTTTGCAGTATATTTATAACTGTGTGTTCAATATTGTTCATATTCCAAATCTCCCAGTTAATATGGATAATCCTTCTGTTATCTTATATCAACTCATATTGATAATTTACATAGTCACTCACATAAGAGTTACTAAAAGTTATCATTTTTTCATGTTATCTTACAATTAATATTTAGGTTTTATATTAAATGTTTAGGTCAAAAATAAATTTTGTATTTTCTAGAATCTAGTGTTAAACTATTAACGTAACTCCGGTATGAGTTACGCTTGTTAAATATAATTATAATATATGAATTACACTGTTTTCAGCATAATACTGATATTCATATATTTCCTTCAGGGAAATCAGGGAAATCCCACCTCAGAATGGGCAAAAGATGCTGTCTGGTACCAGATTTTTCCGGAACGTTTTTTTAATGGTGATTCTTCTAATGATCCCACGCTGGAAAGTACCGTTGGAACCTGGCCCTGGGATCATCCAGATGAGTGGTGTGTGTCTCCTTGGACATCGGATTGGTACCAATTTCAGCCCTGGGAGAAAGCAAACAGACAAGACTTTCGCTATCAATTTCAACTGCGGCGATATGGAGGAGATATTCAGGGGATTATTGATAAGTTGGATTATTTACAAAAATTGGGGATTAACGCTATTTATTTGAATCCTGTATTTGATTCTCCTTCCAACCACAAATATGGCGCAGCGTATTACCATCACATTGACCGACACTTCGGACCCGATCCTGCTGGTGATTCCAAAATTATTTCCCAAGAAAACACATCTGATCCTGCTACCTGGCAGTGGACCTCCGCTGATAAACTATTTCTTAAATTAATACAACAAGTGCACGCACGGGATATGCACATAATCATTGACGGGGTCTTCAATCACGTGGGACTTACCTTCTGGGCTTTCAAAGATGTGATCCAAAATCGAGAAAAAAGTCCATATTATGTCTGGTATAATATTGAGGGAAGCAGATTAGAGGATAAATCCCATCTCAATGAGTATCGGAGGTTGCCAGAACAATTCAACTCAGAAGGTCTGCCAGCGATGAGGTATATGGGTTACGTTGAAGATCTTCCTGCTTTTCGTCAGGATGAATATGGTCCTGTTAAACCTGTCCGAAACCACCTCCATCAGATCGTGAAGCGCTGGATGGATCCGAATAACGATGGTGACCCTTCCGATGGAATTGATGGTTGGAGACTGGATGTTGCGGAGCGGATTCAAATCAAATTCTGGGATATCTTCTGTAGCTGGGTGAAAGACATCAATCCAAACGCCTATGTAACTGGAGAAGTCTGGTGGGAAGATTGGTGGAACAACAAGCAATTCAACGCTGCTCCGTGGCTGACTGAGAGCAGGTTTGATGGGGTGATGAACTATCGCTTTGGTGATGCTATATTCAAATTCTTTATTGATGAAAAACAACAAATTAAACCTTCTGAACTGGATGCTATGTTATCTCGAATTCGAAGTGAATATCCGGAAGAAAAACAATATATACTCCAGAACTGTCTTGACAGTCACGACATGGAACGTCTTGCATCAGCAGTAGTAAATCCAGACCGCTGGATGGATCACAGCAATAATACCTGGTGGAATCGAGATTTTGATATTCAAAAGCCAAATAAATCGGAAATACAAATTCAAAAGGTAATACTTGCTTTTCAATTCGCTTACCTTGGCGCACCTTATATTTATTACGGTGATGAGGTGGGGATGTGGGGCGCTGATGATCCCGACTGTAGAAAACCGATGATCTGGGAAGAATTTACTTATGATGATGAAATATCCCATCCCTGTGATCACCTGAAAAACTGCAATCATTCCAGACCTCGCGATAAGGTCGAAGTTAACGCTGATTTACTTGAGTATTACAAATCCTTAATTAACCTGCGTAAACAATTCCCTGCCCTTTGTCGTGGTACATATCAGACCGTATTTATAGATGATGACAGCGGGATATTTGCATTTGAACGATACTACCAAGATGAAAGAATTCTAGCTGT
>JACNLN010000084.1 GCA_014381485.1 Fidelibacterota bacterium | reverse complement strand
CGAGACTACTCAGAAATATTCAATTAACAAAATCCTGTGTAATATTACTTTTGTAATATTTGTAAATAATTTAGATTTGCACCGATGTTTCCACAAGTTCAAATCTTTGAGAGCGAATGGATTACCCTCGCTCTCTTTTTTATGGTGATTTTTACATTTGTTGGCATCAGTGAGCTTGCCCGAAAAAAACTAAATTTTTCTGTCATCACAACCAGAACCTTCGTTCATATAATCGTCGGGCTCTTTACTCTTTTATGTCCCTTTCTCTTTGTGTCGAAATATCCCCCACTCGTTCTTGCAGTAATTTTTGTCATTTTTAATTTTGCCATTGTAACGTTTAAAAAATTGCCTTCTCTCCACGCCACAGAGCAGAAATCCTATGGTACGGTATATTTCCCTCTTGCCTTTCTGATTCTGGTCTTATTCTGGTGGGAACGCCCCCTTACGTTTGAAATTGCTCTTCTATTATTGACGTTTGCAGATCCGGCTGCTGCCATTGCTGGCAGAAGATCCCGCTCTCCTGAATACTACACAGTGTGGAAAGAAAAAAAGTCAATTCAGGGCAGTATAATGTTTTATGTTATATCAATTTTGTCTATTGGATGTGGAACAATTTATCTCAGACAATTAGCTGGATTAGATAGTGTAAATATAACCATCTTTATTCCTATGCTTATTATTGTCTCTGGACTGGCAACGATTGCAGAATCGGTTTCATCCGCAGGGTCTGATAATCTAACCGTGCCAATCCTCTCAGCCGTTAGCTATGATCTTTTCCTTTCCTGCACAGACCACTTCATTGTGCTATCCCTCCTTTCATGGATCATATTATCTTTCCTTTTTGCATATATCGTTTTTCGATTAAAATCCCTTTCCAGAGATGGTGCTCTGGGTGCATTTGTGATGGGAATAATTATTTTTGGTATAGGGGGTTGGAAATTTATGATCCCTATGGGAATCTACTTTATCCTATCCTCCCTTCTATCGCATTTTGGTGGAAAAAAGAAGGAGGAGGAACAAACATCATTACAAAAAGGAAGAAAACGGGATATTGAGCAGGTTTATGCGAACGGCGGGATTCCCCTTTTGATTACTATTTGGTGGTTTTATCAGCCAACTGAATGGCTATATATGGCATATCTTGCTAGTGTAGCAGCAACAACAGCAGATACGTGGGGAACAGAAATTGGGTATTTATCTAAAAGATTACCTCGAAATATTATCAACTTCAAGCAGATGAATCACGGAGCATCTGGTGGTGTTACCATTATCGGAACCATAGCCTCCCTCCTTGGCAGTGCTGTCATCGGATTTACTGCTATTTTTTACATCCCCGACCTTACTCGTATTTACTTCATCATTGGTGCCGGATTTGTTGCCAGTATCATTGATTCCATTCTCGGTGCAACGGTGCAGGGTATTTATAAATGCTCTGAATGCGGTAAGCGGGTAGAAAAACCTGAACATTGCCGCAAAAATGCGATCCTTGTATCTGGAATTCGATGGATTAATAATGATCTGGTTAATATCGCATGCACCATTTCTGGTCCTATTTTGTATTTTCTCTTCTGGTTCCAGCTTTAAAATAGAAATAGAGAATATTAAAAGTTATACATTAAGTATCCCCTTTATCTTCTAATATACATGAAGAATACTGGGGGGATAATTTATATGTTTGGGGGATGCAATAAACGAAGAAAGTCAATATATCCAATCCCTAAATTCGCTCATTCATTGCTCCGAATTCAGTACTTTTCGTTTTAATCCCCCACTCCAATTTTGAGAACTGAATAAATTTTTCGATGACTTCCAGATCTTTTTTACAACGATCTTTAGAAGGTCGAAATTTCGCAAATTTGACAAAATCAGACCGTTTCAAAACTTCAATCACTTCCACAAATAATTGAACATCTACAGGAATCAGCCTCCTGGACATCTCGATCTCCTCCGTTGTCATCTCTATAGCCCTAACGAAATATTGATATTCAATAAATTCCTTTACAATGAATGACAGCCATGAATAATATTTTTCGATTGATTGATCGGTTTCAAAAGTACATTTTTTCAATTTAGAAAGTCTTTCCATTGCGATTTCAAAAGGAGGTCTTGTTGGAATATACTGTGTTTCTTTCTCACGAATGGTTGGTACTCTTTTTTTCCACAGCCAGATGGTTATACCCACAATAATGATGAGAACAATAAC
The DNA here is from genome assembly GCA_014381485.1 of Fidelibacterota bacterium. Taxonomy (GTDB): domain Bacteria; phylum Fidelibacterota; class Marinisomatia; order Marinisomatales; family CAZVFT01; genus JACNLN01. The sequence continues at coordinate 11,039 of JACNLN010000084.1, read as the reverse complement.
TTTAAAAATTAATCTAAATGGGATTACAATAGGAATTGGAACAGGAGGTTTGATATCCTTCAACCCAGGTTGCGGATCTGTTAAAACAGATATCACCTCTACGAAAATTGGATCAGTAACCATACTAAAGTCAACGCTATCCCCTGAGGAGGTGAGAATATCAACTGAATAAGGAGGCAGCTCAAAGGAACCGGTATCCCAAAAAGTTATTTCAAATTCCACTCCGTAATTATCCCGAAACTCCCCTTCTATCATTCTTCTATTCCCGATGGAAATGTTCGGATTGTCAACACGATATTGTGGAAAATCTATCTTTTTGTTACCAGCACCCTCCACCCAGACCTGGAAGTGAACAATATCTCCAACAGCTGCAGTTGTCGTATCTACAGTGCTGGATAAATGAAATGGAACGGAAGAATAATCCTTTTCTCTGCAACCCGGTAGAACAATTGCTATCCCAATAACAAAAATTGTCAGGAATGAAAAATATTTATCAGTTGAGTGTAACACCATTTTAAAAACCAACATCTGATATTGATATTAACTTCAACGTCATAACTCAAATGTTTTATCGCATTTACTATTTACGTATCACCAGTCTTCTCCGCCAGCCCCGTGGAATAGTATCCTTCCGAATTCTACAGTGCTATCTGATAGATACGGCGGGCAGGCATTTCACGTTTTACTTATGGATTAAACTGAACACTACTCTATCTATCTCAATATCGTTTGGCTAACAGATTCAATGTCTGCATTTTGGTTAAAAACGTTTTTTCCTCATTCGAAAATAATTCATCAGGGGTTCAACATAATCCTCACCTACTCGAATGGAAATTAGATCAAATTTCATACGGTCGCATTCCTTCTTGAAGGATTCAAAACGAGCCATCATACTTTCCCGGTACTCCTTTCGGGTTTCAGCATTGGTAGTATCCAACCAGAACATCTCTCCTGTTTCAGCGTCATGAACCTTTACAAGTCCTACATCTTCAAGTTCCATTTCCCTTGGATCATAAATCATAAGTCCCACAACGTCATGTTTCTGATTGGCAACTTGAAGAACCTTCTTGAATTTAACATCAAGAAAATCCGATATTAAAAAGACCACACTCCGACGATAAGCAACCCTCAACAAGTATTCTAACACATTGTCAATATTTGTTCCCGACCCTTCCGGCTTATGATATAACAATTCTCGTACTACCCGCAAGACGTGTGAAGACCCTTTTTTCGGGGGAATGAATCGTTCCACCTCATCAGTAAAAATCAGCAATCCTACTTTGTCATTATTTTTTATAGCAGAAAAACCAAGTACAGCACCAATTTCCGCTGCCACTTCAGATTTGAATTGATGAAGTGAACCAAAATGACCAGACCGGCTGGCATCATAGAGAATATAAACCGTTAACTCCCTCTCCTCTTCAAACACTTTGACGTACGGTGAATTAAAGCGAGCCGTTACATTCCAATCAATCAGGCGAATATCATCTCCCGGCTGATACTCCCGCACCTCTGAAAAAGTCATCCCACGGCCTTTAAAGACGCTATGGTATTCCCCGCCAAAAATATTATTCACGAGATACTGGGTGCGGATTTCTATGTGACGGACTTTTTTAAGAATCTCTTTGGGAATCATGCAGGAAGATCACGGAACCTGAATGGTTTCAAAGAGCCGCTGAATGATATCTTCGGAGGTAACCTCTTCAGCTTCTGCCTCATAGGTAGGAATGATTCTGTGGCGGAGAATATCTTCCCCGACGTAACGCACATCTTCAGGTACTACATAACCTCGGTTCTGAAGAAAAGCTCTGGATTTTGATACGAGTACAAGATACATAGAAGCCCTTGGCGATGCTCCATAGGCAATCAGGTTTTTGATTTCTCCAAGATTATAATCCTCAGGATTTCGAGTAGCCATTACCAGATCAATAATGTATTTCTCAATCTTTTCATCTATATAAATCTCATTTACAACAGAACGAGCTTTTCGAATAGTCTCAGATGTGATTACCGACGTTACATTGATAGAAATGTCAGTGTATGCCATCCTCTTTAAAATTTGCATCTCTTCGTCTTTGGATGGATAATCTATCTTGAGTTTCAACATAAAACGATCCACTTGAGCTTCCGGGAGGGGGTAGGTTCCTTCCTGCTCAATGGGGTTCTGGGTGGCAAATACGAGAAATGGATCATCCAAAAGGAAAGTATTCTCACCAATCGTTACCTGACGTTCCTGCATAGCTTCAAGCAGTGCACTTTGGACTTTCGCTGGAGCCCGATTGATCTCATCAGCTAGGATGATATTAGCAAAAATAGGTCCCTTTTTCGTTTCAAACCCGCCGGTTTTTTGATTATAAATAAGCGTACCTAACAAGTCAGCCGGTAACATATCAGGAGTAAACTGGATACGCTGAAACTTGGTTTCAATTAATTGCGAAACGACTCTGACAATAGTGGTCTTGGCTAACCCTGGCACTCCTTCAAGAAGGATGTGACCATTCGACAGGATTCCGATGAGAATTTTTGTTACAATATCTTTCTGACCAACAATGACCTCTTCAATACTGGACATCAATGGATCAATAAAAACCGATTCTCTTGCAATTTTTTCGTTGATCTCCGTTAAGCTAAATTCTGTCATCTTTGGTTTATTACTATAATTTACTTAGGATGATATATTTTCTAATTCAGGAATCTCGTTAATATTTTTCCCAAGATACTTTAACTCAAATTCTACAGATTGTAACAGCCCTTCATCCGCTTTGCCTGAATACAATTCGATAAATTTTTCATATTCCAACTTTGCAGCATTCAGATCATTTAAGTAATTGGCATAAATATATCCCACCATAAATTGAGCGTTCATAGCAACCTTTGAACTAGGATAACTTTCAACAACCTTTTGGTATTCGATAATCGCTTGATCAAAATCTTTTGTGTGTGCCATATAGATGTCACCTAACTGATACTGAGCATGAGGAGTCTCAGCAGCCTGTGGATAGGTTTTTATAAGATCTCTCAGCAGCGTTATCGCCTTACTATATTCTCGTTCATCAATGGATGATTGAGCATGATTTAATAACCCTTCTGCTGTATCAGTTTTTGAACATCCAGATACAATTATCAATATTAAAGGAATTAGATAAAGTAACTTTCTCACGGTGTATCCTCCTCTTTTTTTCTTAAAAAGTGGCGAAAATTTAACAGTCATGTGGTGTTCCTACAACATTAAAAATGGAATTTTTCATTTCACAACGGTCAATTTATTCAAATGTTCCTCCAGAAAAACAGAAATATCCTTATCTTGATTAAAAGGCGTACAGGAGTCCAAGAAAAGGCATACCTTTCATTTCAGGATTATTCATTTGTTTGGCATAACAGAACCTGATGGGTCCAAAGGGGGTAGAAACGGTAATTTCTGCTCCATAGTTCCAACCTGTCCCATTTTTCCATTCGTTTAATTGATCCCAAAACTCGTTTTCGTTACTGGCTAAAATACCTCCCTCTACAAACAGATCCATACCGAATCTCCACCAGATTGGGATTCTGAATTCTAAATTCATTAATACTTTCAGAGTTCCACCTTTAGGATCATTCTCATCGCTGATGAACATTTGCGATTCCCATCCTCTCAGGCTTGTGCTACCGCCGAGATAGAATAGATCGTAATCTGGGATTTGGGATGACGTTTGAGTGAGTTTTGCCATCCAACCTATCTTTGATCTGAATGCAAATACCCAAGATGACCAGACAGGTGTATATTTACGTAACTCAACTTCAGCACGATAATAATCCCGGGTTCCTCCTAAAAATGCCCCCACAAGTGATGGCTCAAAGGACACAATCATCCCTGTTTTCGGATAAATAGGGTTATCGACGTTTCGGTAACGATAGGATATCCTGAAACTCCTTTCCTGTTCATTTTCGACTCTTGTGGTATCACCGGATTTTATTTTAATCCACCTTATACCACCTTTTAAGATTGATTCATCGGAATACTTGTGCAGATAATCCCACTCAACACCATATCGATTTAACGTTTCTTCTTCAAGAATAAATTCAGGGAAACGTTCAAAAAATATCCTGAGAGAGTTAGGTACTCTTAATCGCCCAATCCATAACCGAGAAAAGGTTGTTTCAAAACGTAGTACCTGATTGGTTATCATTTCCTCAAATGTTGTTATAGGTATTTCGAAGGATCCTTTCACACTAAATCTTGTTCTACTTGAAAACAAGCTTCGATGTCGCCACTCAATCGTTGCCCCTATTCCAGCTGTTGGTTCAGCACCTTCACTTAGGGGTTGGATGGGATAAAATCCGCCTTCAGATAAAAACCCTCTAAGCTCTAACTCCTTTACTTCTATATGCATATCCACCCATTTATTACCTTTACGGCTTTCAGTTGGAAATATATTTACGATCGAAAATAGCCCCGTTTCAAATATCCTTCTCCGGGATAAATCAATAAGATTTTCATTATATACTGATTGGGGGGAAAATACCAATTCACGGTGAATCGCAGATGGTTCAACTCTGACTAATCCATCAATAAGAATTGTATCAATCTCCATAATGGGTCCTTCTTTGATCGACAATTTTAAATCTATCTGTTTATCAACAAAATAATTCTCATCAATTAAAGTATTTAGCCTTCCAATTTTTCTATATTCTTTATCCAGTTCCCGGTAGCCTTGTCTCATCATAATAGGATTGAAGGGCTTATTTATTTTTAATTCAAGAATTTTTTTAACACGTCTTTCTGGAATTGATTCATTCCCCTCGATCTGCACACTCCTCAGATATGACCTGGGACCCTCATCGATTCTAAAATATATAACGATACCACCATCCTCGGCAATTTCAAAGGATTCCTCTACCCTGGTCTGTAAATACCCCTCAAAGGAGTAATAATTTTTAATGGTTAAAGCATCAAGTTTTAGAGACCGACGATTAAACTCAACATATTGGAGAAAACGTGGTTCTTTTAACTTAATAACTCGTCGTAGTTTTGATGTAGAGAGATATTTATTCCCTTCAAAATGGATGCTTTTAACATAGTATTTTTTTGCGGTAATCTGTCCCTGTATGACAAATACAACAGAAAAAAGGAGAAGGATAAGAAAAAGGAATTTTTTATTGATCAAAACCTGTCCGGCTTTTGACGGAACCAGTCCGGCTCCTGACGGATCAATACTGATATTTGAGACGGTATTTGAGATAAACCTGTCCTTCTTCGTCATAACTTCCTATAAAGGATATATTACGATTAACCCTGTATTCTATTCCGACTTGATCTGGATCAGTGAGCGAAAAACTGCGCTTATAACTTAAATAAAGACTATTTGATACTCGCTTACCAAGTTCGACAGAGAGATCACTGTCCTTTGATTTACTTAATAAAGTGGAAGTTCCCTCAATTTCAAAGGTGTCAAATCCACTTATACGACCAAAATTCTTTTCAAATTCATTTTCAAGAATTAAACCGAAAACATTGATCGATTGATCTTTTAATCCCTCCGAAGTAATGTCCTGTTCTTCCAGACGTTTTTGAATCGTCAACAGTTGGAGAAGGTCACTCTGGCTGTAAAACTGTTCACTATCCTCAATGATAACAGTCGGCTCTTTCAAATCACCGATAAGATAAACATTGATTTCCACTCCAGAAATTTCTGTAGATGCCCTGATATCCAATTGGGGATTAAACTCGGTTGGATCAAATGAAAGATAACCCTCATGGATATCGAAAACATCAGAATAATAATAGAATTTTCCTTTAACAACGTTCAATTCACCAGAAAATTGGTAGGGTTCACTTCCCGTCTTAAACATCGACATATTTCCATCCAGTTCAGCGTCCACCTGGCTATTTCTAAGATATAGGTTACCCGAGATAGGAAAGTGTAGTTGATAACGCGGGATAACTCTCCCCCTTCTGGGTACTTTATCATAATCACCCCTCCCAGCAAACTCCATACGTAAAACTGCCTCGTGAGGAATGATGTCTCCTTTAATATTCATCGTATCTTTTCCAGTAACAGATAACTCAAGGTCAACGATCCCTTCAATCTCCCCAAGCAATGTTCGGATATAGACATTTTTCCCAGTGATAAGATATGCCATATTGGGCTCAAAGAATTTGGTCATATCCATACTGCCGGTGATTTTTATGTTAAAATCTTCTTCTTGACTCCTCCTTTTAAAAAATACTCCACCAGACAGGTCTGAAATGTTAGACTTTAGTTTTTCTACCCAGTGGGAATCAATTGGAGGGTGACTCTCACTCCATAATTCATCAATGATGAACTTGTTATCTGTTAATATGGCTTTACCATTTACATTGGTTATCGCTTGATCTAATAAAAAGGCATAAATTGTTCCATCTTTGATGATAAAACTGCCATTTCGAATGGGCTTTTTAGGAGTTCCTGTGATATCGAGTTCAATTTGTATGTCACCAGTTATGGAATCAACAGAAGTGAGATATGGAGTTAAAAAATCGATACTTCTCGTTTTGGCCGAAAAGTGCAATGAAACCGGATCATGTTCGGGAAATCTACTACTCCTGGTACCTGAAAGAGCTAAATCCCAAGGTAGATATCCCTCACCCCAATAATTTCCTGTATCCGTATTGCCCTCAAGATCTTCAAAATACAATCGTCTATCAATGTATCTTCCTCTCCCTGTAATTTTTCTGCCGACTAATCGACTAAATCCCGGCTTAAGGATAACGAAATCGTAGACTGCTTCAGGACTTTTCGCCGTACCAGACATAACCAAACTTCCACTTGCTCTACCTCTGATTGACCAGGATTCCGGATAATATTCTGATAACTTGCTCAGGTTAAAATTTCGAACTTCACTGGCAATACTTATCTCACCACCTGGAGAAACAGTCAAACCATGACGAGATTCATCATTTAAAACTGTCACGTATCCATTGAACCGAAATAATGACTGGTCAATCCCTAAAAACGACACTTCATCAAAAAATAAGACACTATCTTTCAAACTCGCTGTTACCTGAAAATCATCAAATTCAATCTCTTTCCAATACCCACTCTTTAAGACTAATTCACCATTGCCCTCAATTTTTCCCTCACGATTACTCACAGAAAAGTAACCAAACATGCGCCCCGCCAGGGGATAATCAACATTAAGAACAGTGCGCAGGGAACTTAACTCTAAGTTGGATGCCTTAAGCTCCACACTTTCCAGAGAACCATCTGAAACCGTTATTGAGGCATCTACTGTTCCTTCATTTACTTGAAATAAATTCGGTTCAGTCCAAATCTGAGATCCTTCCTTGAATATGCTAAATTGATCCATACTGGTAATATATTGCCCTTTATAAAAGAGCTGAAATTGATCCATAACAAATTGATTATTGTTTATTAATTTTCCTGAAAGAACACAATAATCCTCATTATTTTCCAATCGACAATTTCCTATATGAACGGTATCTCCCTCAAGATAAATATCGATTATTCCCTTACTAATAACCTGGTGAGCATATTCCCCCTGATTCATAATCAACTTAATGGCGCCCATTCTTTTGGATAGAACGGAACTAATTCTAAAGGAGGAAGAAAGTGAACCAATATTTCCTGAGAGGATATTTCCATCCATTAGTGTCAGATATCCGCTCAGCGAAGGATTCTTCCAATATCCATCAATCTTAACTATTCCTTCTATCTTCCCACCAAGGGAATCTACACCAGTAACCCAGCTCATCCACCTCATTGTGTCATCTTCAACTCTTAAATTGAGCGCCATCCATTCTTTCTCTAAATTGAAGTAGCCAGAAACTGTAACCCCCCCACCTTCAACTTCAACCTGAAGAGAATCAACAATAGACAGAATTTTGTCAGTATATTCAAGATTTCCATAAATATTAATGGGATAATCGAACTCAGGGATTTCACCAGTTAAATTTAAATTAACAGTCAACGCATCAATATGAGTTCCATCCAATTCCCCTTCAATTATTATTGATCCTGAAAAGTTCGACGAAAGAGAGGTTTTTATATCTCCTAAATCAAATTTATCCAAGTTCACCTGTAAGGTTAGTTGGCGATTAGATATCAAAGACCCTTTCCCAGACAATGAACAGTATCCCAAATCAATGGTGCTCTTTGTCAAAGTAATACTATTTTCCTCCCTGTACAAATCAAATAAAAATTGAGCAATCTTTGATTTCGTCTCTCCATCAATGATAGTTCCTTCCATCTCCGTTTGAATCAAATCTGAGTTAATCTTTACATCGAGATCGACTGTCTCTGCTTTTATTATTTTGCTAATGTCTTGCGTTACATATTGCTGATAAGGAAAACTTTTAATCTGAGCATCCATATTCAATCTGAATTCTGGCACGATGGAAATCATCATATTGCCAAAGAAATGGATGTCATCTATCATACCCTCTGCATCATCAATAACAATTCCAATCGATGTGATCTCAATCCTGTTGGCAGACAGATGATAATCTTGATTCATCCCGAACCTTCGGGACAGATCTATCTCACAGGGTGAAAAAATCAAAGCTACATCTGAAGTTTTTAGAGAACCTTCAAAATTGATGGTATACAAATTAAGATTTTCCTCTCCCTGAAAAATAGTAAGGTTATTCACCATTAATTCATTTATGTGAAATTCTTTATCGATCAGTGTCTTAACAAATATCATCTCATCAAGTGTTTTTTCGTATGCTGGCGGTTTTGTTTTAATCCAAGCATTATCAATCTGACAGGTGCTTACCGCCCATTGACCTACCAACACTTTTTGAATATCAAGATTCAACATCATTTTCTTGCAGTAGATGTCTACTGATCCATCTAATTTTTTTAGCCATACATCATCAATTTCTACACTCGATGTTAAAGGTCCTTGCAATTCACCTGTTGTAAGAACCCAGCCATTTTTTTCAAGAATACGGGTATTGATATACGCCACGATTTCATCCACCCATAATGATGGTTCGAAAATAACAATCAACACTGCCCCGATAATTAATATCAGGAAAAGTGTTAATATAATTACAGCGATGAATTTTTTACGATGCATACTCTTCCCTATGAACAAATTTAATACATCCTGGTTCCAAAAACAAAGAGGTGGAGATTATGTAGATTCCCACCTCTTTTGGTATTTCAGTTAAAGATTTAATCTACCACTTCGAAATCAGCGTCTTCAATTTCACCTTCCTCTTTTTCTTCAGCCTTCTTTTTCGTTTCAGTCTTCGGCGGTTCTTGCTGTTGGGCCGTGGCATACATCTTTTCTGCTAATTCATTCCATACTTTATTCAATTCATCCATAGTATTTCGTATATCATCCATATTTACACCTGCACTGGCTGTTTTTAGTTTTTCTACGGTATCTTTCAGTCGTTTCTGCTCGTCATCACTAAGTTTATCTTTAAATTCCCTCAAATTCTTCTCAGTCTGATAAACGAGTTGATCCGCTTGATTTTTTAAGTCCACTTCTTCGCGCTTCTTTTTATCCTCAGTCTCATGTTTCTTAGCATCTGATACCATCTTTTCAATCTCTTCATCTGTAATTCCACTGGACGATTCTATACGGATACTCTGCTCCTTTCCGGTCGCTTTATCCTTTGCAGCAACGTGAAGTATTCCATTAGCGTCAATGTCAAAACTCACATCAATTTGAGGAATTCCTCGATGAGCGGGAGGAATACCATCCAGATGAAATCTCCCGATTGTTTTATTATATACTGCCATTTCACGCTCTCCCTGAAGGACGTGAATCTCAACAGATGTCTGATTATCTGCAGCGGTAGAAAATATCTGACTCTTTTTTGTCGGAATCGTTGTATTCCTCTCAATCAACCTGGTCGATACACCACCTAACGTCTCAATTCCAAGGGAAAGAGGGATAACGTCCAGCAATAAAACATCATCCACATCACCAGCGAGAATTCCTCCCTGGATACCAGCTCCCATAGCTACTACTTCATCTGGATTCACACCTTTGCTCGGCTCCTTCCCAAATATCTCTTTAACCAGCTTCTGAACCTTGGGTATTCTTGTTGAGCCTCCGACAAGAAGGATTTCACTAATATCGTTAGGCTTCAGTCCTGCGTCTTTCAACGCCTGATGACATGGTTCCCTTGTTCTGTCAATAAGATCATCCACTAATTCCTCAAATTTCGCACGGGTAATCGATATATTAAGATGTTTGGGTCCAGATGCGTCAGCGGTAATGAATGGCAGGTTAATGTCTGTCTGCTTGGAGCTGGAAAGTTCTTTCTTTGCACTTTCAGCGCCTTCTTTCAACCTCTGTAATGCCATCGGATCCTTTCTTAAATCAATTCCGTCACTTTTTTGAAATTCGTCAGCAACCCAATTTAGAACTCGTTCATCCAAATCATCCCCACCTAAATGACCGTCTCCATTTGAAGCATTGACCTCAATGGATTTTTCACCATCAATCTCCATAATATCCAGAATTGAGATATCAAATGTGCCACCACCGAGGTCAAAAACAGCTACTTTTTGCTCTTTTCGCTTATCTAACCCATAAGCAAGAGCTGCTGCTGTGGGTTCGTTAATAATCCGTCGTACCTGTAAACCGGCGATTTTTCCAGCATCCTTTGTAGCCTGTCTCTGAGAATCGTTAAAGTATGCCGGAACAGTTATAACAGCTTCAGCAACAGATTCTCCAAGATACTCTTCGGCCGTTTGACGTAACTTTTGTAATACCATTGCACTAATTTCAGGTGGACCGTATGATTTATTTCCTACTTCAACCATTACACCGCCTTTTGAACCTTTCGAGACTTTGAAAGGAATCTGCTTCATTTCTGTTCCCACCTCGTCATACTCACGACCCATAAAACGTTTTATGGAAAAAACTGTGTTTTCGGGATTTGTTACAGCTTGTCGTTTGGCGGGCTGACCAATTAACCTTTCACCCTCTTTGGAAAATGCCACCACGGATGGCATCGTTCTCCCTCCCTCAGGATTGGTGATAATCTTCGCTTCACCTCCTTCCATCACTGAGACACACGAATTTGTCGTCCCAAG
>JACNLN010000204.1 GCA_014381485.1 Fidelibacterota bacterium | reverse complement strand
GCAGTAAGCAAATCCAAAGTAAATTTGATTTATGGATGAGATTTTATTTTTAGTAGCGGAGAAAGTTTGATATAGATGCTAATACCGGTTATTTTAATTAACAGTCTGGCGATTGGCTTTTTAATTCTTGGGTTTATCAAAAATCGCAAGAAAACAGTCCAATCGTTAAAAATTGCCTGGAAATCTTTCACAGGAATTGTACCGACCATTCTTTCGATCATTGTCATTATCGGTTTGATTCAGGGATTTGTTTCCGAAGAAATGCTTGTCAAAACGATGGGGCAGGATGCGGGGTTAGAGAGTCTGATTATCACCGGTCTTTTGGGAGCGATTATTCATATTCCGGCTATTATCGCTTACCCGATGTCAGCATCATTATTGGAAGGTGGTGCTTCAATTCAGATAATTGCTGTATTCATCACCACTCTCACAATGGTCGGGTTTGTGACGTTGCCGCTTGAGATCAGAGAATTGGGTAAGCGCTTTGCGGTTATTCGCAATGTTTTAAGTTTTGTTACAGCCATTTTGATTGCTTTACTGATGGGAATATTTTTAGGATGAAGAATAAATCCGTATCATTTTTCTCCAAGGATTACTTTATTCTGGTATCGGTAGTGGTAATTGCCGTTATTTTGCTGTCAATATTTCCGGAAAATACAAAGACCACCGCTGACATATCCGGTAGATATTTTGTACAAATGCTTGCTATTTTACCCGGAATAATGATTTTGTTGGGATTATTCAAGGTATGGATTCCAAAGGAAAAGATATGTCAACTATTGGGAAAAAGTTCGGGAGTCAAGGGTGTTTTGTTATCCATAGTATTAGGCGCCTTGCCAACGGGCCCCTTGTATATTGCATTTCCAATGGCTTCGGCTCTCATCAAAAAAGGAGCACGCGTTTCCAATATTGTAATATTTCTGTCTGCCTGGGCTTGTATCAAGATTCCACAGGAATTGGTTGAATGGCATTTTTTGGGATTCAATTTTATGATTGCAAGACTTACGCTGACCATTATTTTTGTTTGGATAATGGCTATGATTATGGAATTGATATTAAAAGGTAAAGAAGTCTGATTATTATAAATTTGAATCATCAAGTGAATTAAATGTACACCGATACACACGATGACTACTCTGCAACATCTGCTTGGTACGACAGGTTGCTGAATCCGGTTCTGAATCATATTCGGCGGGCGTTAGCAGAATGGATTACCGAACACCAACCTACACGCGTGTTAGATGTTGGCTGCGGAACGGGGAAACAACTGTCGCTACTACCGGATGATGTTGATGCTGTAGGAATAGATATTTCTGAAGGAATGTTGGAAAGAGCAAAAACACAGGCAGGAGGGAGATGTCAATGGGGAGATGCCACAAGTATTCCATTTGAAGATGGCGAATTTGATTTGGTTATTTCACAGTTTGCTCTCCACGAGAAAGACATCACAACCATTAATGCTGAATTGGAAGAAGTCCGTCGGGTGTTGAAACCGACAGGGGTATTTTCGGTTACAGATTTTGACATTCCGAAAAAACTGACGATATTTTCAAAAATTCTTGGCTGGGGAATTCGTCAAGTTGAAAAACACGCCGGTGGTGAACATTACGAAAATTACAAAGTTTGGATGGAACGTGGCGGATTGGGGAAAATCTTAACAGATGCCGGTTGGGGATTAATTGAAGATAAACCGTTTTACAAAGGGAATATCAGGCTGATGTTTTGGAGGAAATGTGATGGATCACCACTTTACCGAAGAGAAAAAACAAATATAACAGCTTTTTCTTTCTGATTTTCTTTACTAATTTAAATATAAAAGGAACTTCACGGAATAATTTCCAGTTTTCTGAATTAAATTAGGTAATTGTTATGAATACTCGCAATCAATTCAAATTACTGTTCATTGCCACCATCGTATTTATCCTGATTTGGTGGTTTTTTAACTCGGCAATGGATATTTCTATACATTCAGAAGATATTCACCACCCAAGTGATATAAACGGTGAACCAGTTCGTTATTTTGGTATTGTTCCGCGGTATACTCCAAGAGAGATATATATTGGTTATCAACCTATTGTGGATTTTCTAACAGAATATACTCCCTATCGCTTTGAATTAAAGCTTGGGAAATCGTATAACGGTATAGCCGAACAATTAGCACAGGGTAATGTAGCAATAGCATCGTTAGGAAGTTTTGTTTATGTTACAAATAAAGACGCCTATGGACTTGAAGTTATTCTAAAATCATTGAATCCGGGTGGAAAAGACTATTTTAATACGACTTTTATCACTCATGATACAACCGGTATTAAAAGCCTCAGTGATTTAAAAGGTAAAACTCTCCTTCTCCCTTCAAAAGAATCTCTTACTGGACAGTGGATGCCAGTGTATCTTGAAAAGAAGGCCAGAGTATCACCCGCTGAATTAAAAGAGATCAACTTTGTTTCCCATCATACTACAGTGGCAGAAAAAGTACTAAAAGGAGAATTCGATGCTGGAGTGGTAAAAAGTGTCATTGCTGAGAAATATGAAGATCGAGGATTAAGAGTTTTTCATAAATCACCCCAAATTCCTCCCACTCCAATTGTAGTATCGGAACATACAGATCAGGAAACCCGAGAAGCTGTTATAACTGCTTTATTGTCAATTGATATTGAAGACCCAGAAACTGCATCTATGTTAAAATCCTGGGACGAAGAATTTTCTCATGGATTCAAACCAGCAAGGGATTCAGATTATGATATAATTCGTACAATCGTTTCTTCTCTTGCAAATTAAAGATGAAATTCAGTCCTACCACACTTAAGCAGCGTTTAATTTTGACATTTAGTGGTTTGTTAGTGATTATTTTGTCATTATCTACAGTGCTGGTTTTTGGTAAAATGAAAAATTTAATCTTATTCAAACATGTACAATCTGCTCATAACGTAGGAAATATCGGTATGATTCCACTCATCGATGCAATGCTGTCGGCGGAAACAGGAAATCCGCTGCCACAAGAGTATTTTGACAGGACGCTTAAAACTTTACGTTCTGATCCAGAGCAGCAGATTTTGTACATATATTTTTTTGATAAATCAGCACAAAATGTATTGTCAAAAAACGTAGATATAAGATGGACAGAGTTCTCTGTGTTACCATCGTCAGGAGAGATAATTTACAAGGTTAATGGCAGATGGATTCTGGAAACAACCGCAAGAGTAGGAATCTCAACGAAGACTTGGGGGTATTTAGTAATTGGATTTGATGCCACAACTGTCCTGAAAGAGGTAAAACAAGCCTTAACTTTAATTTTATCTGTCAGTTTACTTGTGATTCTCACTACGCTGGTTGCTGTTAATATTATCTCAAATCGAGTGACCAAACGACTCGATAAAATGATGGTAGCCATGGAAGAGTTTGATTTGGATAAAGAAGATATCGAACTTCCTGAAGGTGAAGATGAAATTGGTAGATTAGGAATTCATTTTAAAGAGATGAGAGATCGGTTGATTCAATCCCGAAGCAAAGTTAAAGAATCTGAGAGGATTATGTTTCAGGCTGAAAAACTGGCTTCTGTAGGTCGGCTTGCTGCTGGTATTGCCCATGAAATCAATAATCCTCTTACCGGTATCCGTCATGCTATATCTAATATTCTGTCTAATCCAAATGATGTAAAGGATCGCGAAGAATATCTCACCCTTACTGATGAAGCATTGGGAAAAATTGAGTCGGTTATTGGAAAATTATTAGGATATTCACGAAAAGAGAAAGATCAATCACTTATAGCTTCCTTTTCAGATGCGATAAACGGCGTTGTTCAATTACTGGATTACAATATCCAGTCCAAAAAAATTCAATTTGAAGTAGAATCACAGGAAAAACATGCCTTAATTTCTGGCAGTCAGCAGCTTGTGGATGAGATTGTCATGAATCTAATTCTCAATGCAATAGATTCGGTTAAGGAAAAGGGAAAAATAAAGTGTAAAATCCAAGTTATTTCAAAAGAAGTTATTTTCACAATTAAAGATGATGGGTACGGAATTTCAGAAGAAAATATGCAGCGACTCTTTGAGCCATTTTTTACGACGAAAGAGGTTGGAAAAGGAACAGGGTTGGGATTATATGTTACACGAGAGATAGTTCAAGGACTGGGAGGAAAAATCGAGGTGTTGTCTCAGATTGACAATGGTGCAAAATTTATTGTATCTTTACCTGTTCGAATATGATGAAAATTTTACTTATAGAAGACGAAAAAATACTCCGGATATCTCTAGATAAAACTCTGAGAGTAGCTGGATACGGTGTTCATTCCTGTGAAGACGGCAAGAAAGCTCTATCAATCCTTAAAAAGGAGAAATTTGATGTTGTTCTTACTGATATTCGTCTTCCGGGGGTTGATGGCACTGAAATCCAGAAATTTGTGAAGGAAAAGTTTCCTGATACGAAAGTTATTCTCATGACAGCTTTCGGGTCAGTTGAGTCCGCAGTGAAAGCTTTGAAAATGGGTGCTCATGACTATCTGACCAAACCTTTCTCACCGGATGAACTACTACATCGTATGTCTCAACTCAGAGACTATCAATCTATTTTAGTGGAAAACATACGGTTGAAAGAGCAACTTGAAGAAAAACCCAATCTTATTGGTAGTGATCCGGCATTTCTTCAGGTTCTCGATAAAATCAAGCTTGCAGCTCAAGGGGAACATACGATCCTAATTGAAGGAGAAAGTGGAACGGGAAAAGAATTAATCGTGGATTATATCCATGAATTAAGTCCCAGAAAAGATGATTCCCTTATAAAAGTAAATTGCTCGGCACTTCCAGAAACATTATTTGAAAGTGAACTGTTTGGTCATGAAAAAGGTGCTTTTACAGGAGCCGTAAAACAGAGCATCGGTCGGTTTGAAAGAGCAAATGGCGGGACGTTATTTTTAGATGATATTGATGATCTACCAAAACCTTTGCAGGTTAAACTACTTCGAGTAATTGAGAATCGTGAGGTTGAGCGTTTAGGGGGAAACAAGATAATCCCTGTAGATGTTCGTATTGTATCGGCTACCAAAACAGATCTTCGTAAAGAGGTTGAAAAAGGGAAGTTCCGGGATGATTTGTTCTACAGGCTGAATGTTGTTACGATTGAGGTACCACCGTTAAGGAAAAGAAGAGAAGATATTCCAATTCTCGCTGCTCATTTCTTGGAAAAACACGGAAGGGAACATACGATTACTCCTGCAGTTTTGGAAAGACTGGGGGAATATGACTGGCCCGGGAATGTTCGTGAACTGGAAAATATCATTATTCAAATGATTGCTTTGATTCATGGTGATACCTTAGTTGCCAGTTTATTACCAACTCATATTTGTAAAAAAAAAGATACAGTAGAGTCAATTTCTCAAGCTTCTCTAACCTTGAATCAAGCTATGGCAAAGACAGAGCATAAATTGATTAAGGACACCCTTGAAAAGTGTAAATGGCGTCAAAAAGATTCAGCTGAGGTTCTGGGGATTCCACGAACTACTCTGAGAAGCAAAATGAAACGGTATAAGCTTATAAAATAAATTTCATCACAATAATGCATACATGGATTCCATTTTTATACCAGAGTTGTCCTCCTCCAAGGGAGATCCTGCGGATCAATGTGACTCAGGTTCAATCGCACTAAAAACTCTCGTCGTTTTTGTTGCTAAGAAACTGCTGAGAAAAGATCACCCTCTCCTTCACCCTGTGGAATCTCCGACTTGTCGGAGAAAATCACAGATTTTATTCCACAGGGTAAAATTCCTCTCCCATCAAGGGAGAGGAGTTCTTGGAAGCATGGCTTCAAACAGACTTGCCCACCCGCCTGCTCACGAAGAATGAGGGCGGGCAGGCAGGGTCTGCGAAAAGAGTCAGAGATTCGAGTGTCCGATATATCCTTCTCCCCCTTGGATGTTGAAAATCCCGATTTATCGTGGGGGGGAGAAAAAAAGAGGGGGTGGTATTTGGGTGTTGACACCGTGTAAATGTTTGTATCTCGGACTATTTCTGAATAAAAATTCATTTATCTCAGTCAGGAGCCTGATAGGTATCATTCAGGTACGAGATATTGTGAAGAACCAAATAATAATCTCATAAGACGATATTTCGTCTTATTGGCGATAGGACTACTCATATAAAATTTTTAATATATTTTTTATCGTTGATAATTATCATTGGTATGGTTTTTGCCACTGTCTATAGAAATCACTGTAAATCAAGGAGGAGTCATGGCTAAAGAAAAAATGAAAGTAGGTGAGATTTCGAAACCTCGTTTTGAGTTTCGTACATTTGGGCAGGGTTTTGATGGTGCTGAAGAGCGTATGGCAAGGCTTTCTATTCCAATCCCGGAGAAACTGTGGATGAGGGAGTCGGATGAAATATACATTATGTCACGAACGAATAATATCAACAACACTAAGATTCGTGGTGGAAAAATGGATATCAAAACCTATGTTCAAACTAAAGACGGACTTGAACAGTGGAACCCACTTATAAAGACGGATTTCCCGGTATCGACAGATTTCTTGAAAAGCGATATTTTCCCAGCATTTCGAGTAGATTTGCCGGAATTAAATAAAAGTAAATATACGACAGATGAATTTCTGGCAATGGTGAAAGAACATCCCGATCTTCAAGCTGTCTCTGTTTTCAAGGAACGTTATGGATATATGGTGAATGACACAATTTGTGAAGTGGCATTTGTTCTGATTAATGGAGCTGCAGTAGTAACGATAAATTCTGAATCAACGGAGATTTCTGATGTTCTGAAAACACTCAAGGATTGCAAGTTGGAAGGATTTGAAAATATCAACTATCTACAAGCAATCAAACGTGTACTTGGATGGATCGATAAACCGTTAGCAAGCTAAATCGTAATCTGAATTAATTACGTTTTAAATAATTACTCAATTGTGAGGACAAATCAATGGGAAAAGAGATTGAATGCAAATTTTTAGTTAAATCTTTACCAGATGGCATGAGCGGTACAACCATGCGTCAGGGTTATCTCCAGCCGGAAAAGGAAAGAGCAGTGCGAATTCGGACTGTCGAAAAGGATGGCTCGAAAAAAGGTGTTCTTACCATCAAAGGGATGGGCGACGCCAGCGGGATGAGCCGGTACGAATTTGAGACTGAAATCCCTGTCCCCGATGCTGATCATCTGCTTTCTCTCTGCGACCAACCTCTTATCGAGAAGACGCGCTACAAGTACGACTTCGAAGGACTTACTTGGGAAGTGGACGAATTCCACGGTGTAAACGACGGTTTGGTGGTTGCAGAAGTGGAACTGGAAAGCGAAGACCAGAAGTTCAACAAGCCCGATTTTGTCGGCGAGGAAGTAACAGGTCAGGTGAAGTATTACAATATGATGCTCCTGAAAAATCCATATACAACTTGGTAAAACTGAAAAATAAAACTAAAAGCAAGAAAGCTGAAAGAAGAAAGAGATTGTATGGTTTTATCTTTCAGTTTTTTCCAATTTTAGCTTTTCGAATTTTAGTTTTCAGTTTTATTATTTTCAGTTTTGCATTAGCAGACTACCCGAGTAAGCCTATAAAAATCATTGTCCATACAAAACCGGGAGGTGCTGTAGATCTTATGGCACGTCAATTCGCTCAAATTGCAGGACAAAAATCTGATCAATCATTTGTGGTTGTGAATAAACCGGGTGGTTCGGGCCTGTTGGCATTGGCAAATGTATTTAATGAAAAAGCAGATGGCTATTCTTTACTAGCATTTCCGGCTGCTTACCTTGCCCCAATTCAAACAACTGATATCGGTTTTGGACTGGAAGATTTCGATTATCTTGCTTGCTTGACCATTTCCCCTGAAGCCATTATTACCAATAAACATTCAGATATCAAAACAATGGATCAGATTTTGGCGCATGCTATGGCAAATCCGAATGAACAAAAATGGTGCGGACCCGGGAGTGGTTCTTTGGATCATCTCATGGGAGTTAAAATTTGGGATAAGGCTGGAATTACTGCAAAATGGATACCATACGGCGGAGGTGGTCCGGCTATCGCATCTGTTATGGGAAAACATAACCACGTTTACGTTGGGAATCCTGAGGATATTATTGGTCGAAGAGAAAATTTGTATATCGCTGCAATTGCTAGCGAAGAACGGCATCCTACATTTCCTGATGCACCCACATTTAAGGAATTTGGCATTGATTTAACAACGGATGTTATGTGGCGTGGTTTCGCAGTAAAAAAGGGAACAGACCCCGACGTAATTGCCTATTTGAAAGACCTTTTACAAAAAGTGAGCAAAGACCCTGCCTGGAAACAATTTATTCAAACAACGGGTGTTCAAAGTGTGTTTATTTCCGGTGATGAATTTAGAGAACTGGTTTTTCGCGATGCGGAATCCTCAAAGACGTATTTATTAAAATCCGGCTTTACAGTCGGAACAAAACCAAAATCAGCGCCCATGTCTATCCTAACTTTTATTATTATAACGGTCATTATTATTAGCGGACTTCACTTTTATACGAAACAAAAACATCTGTCAAAATCAAATGTTTATCCTATTGCCGGCGTTGGTTTTGCCATAGCGATTACATTTATATATATGAGTACTTATTTTCCTGCTCCACGCACCGGAACAATGGTGGGAGCAGCAACTGTCCCACAAGTTTGGGCTGCCATTCTTTTAATTATGTCCGGTATGGTTGTTTTTCAGCAGACGTCAAAAACAGAAGGAAAAAACTCGAATTTTGAAAAAGTAAAATTGGTTTTTACTTTGATTAGCTTTCTTACTATTTACGTTCTTATAATTTCAATTCTTGGATTTCTACCTTCTACTGCTATCATGTTAGTTGGCGGAATGTTGATTTTAAAACATAAAGAAATGAAAACAGTATTTGCCACGACTGCAATTGTCATCGGGCTATTGTACGGAATATTTTATCTCATCTTACAAGTACCTTTACCTACAGGGATGTTTTTCTAATGGAATTATTGACGAATCTTCTTTCAGGATTTTCTGCTCTACTTGGCACGGAGACCATCCCATGGTGGCAACCCGGTTCTGTCATCATGATTGGGATCACCATAGGTATTTTTGTTGGTGTCATGCCCGGCCTTTCTGCATCAACCGGCTTAGCACTCATGGTACCATTTACATTTGGAATGGATCCGCTTATTGCCATTGTTTTTCTTGTATCAATATACACATCTTGCGCTTATGGTGGAACTATCACTGCCATCGCCATCAATACTCCAGGAACTCCCGCGGCAGTTGCCGTTGCCATGGATGGATATGCACTCACCCAACAAGGAAAACCCGGACGTGCTCTCGGTACCAGTTTGTTAGCAAATGTTATGGGCGGTATTACCGGTTCACTCATTTTGATTTTCTTCTCCTTCCCAATTTCGAAAGTTGCTTTGAAATTCGGTCCGCCTGCATTTTTCTCTCTGGCGATTTTCGGTTTGACTATTGTGGCATCTATGGAGTCTAAAAATAGAATAAAGGCATTTTTCAGTACAGCTCTCGGTTTGTTGTTGATGACGGTGGGTTTGGATATTATAAACGCCCATCCTCGTTTTACATTTGGTCAGACTGAACTTTTTGACGGTTTTTCTTTTATTCCTGCTCTTATTGGTCTTTTTGCTCTTGGCGAAATTCTTCTTAATATCGAAAAAGATACTGGAATAAAGAAAACTGTAAAAACTTTTTCAAGCAATCTGCCGAAGTTCAGTGAAATTTGGAGTATCAGAAAAAATGTTTTCAAAGGCGGTGCAATTGGTGCTTTGGTTGGAGCAGTTCCCGGCGCAGGTGCGACTATTGCCGCTTTTGTAGCGTATGGCGAAGCAAAACGATCCAGTAAGGATCCAGATAAATTTGGGACTGGTTCGTTGGAAGGAATTGCGGCTCCTTCTGCGGCAGCGGGAGCATCAGAGGGGGGAGCATTGATTCCGCTTCTGACTCTCGGAATACCCGGAAGTGCTGCTACAGCTGTAATGATCGGCGCACTTACACTTCATAATATTATTCCTGGCCCCGAATTATTTACACGTAATGCACAGTTGGTGTACGCCTTATTCGCTTCCCTCCCGATAGGAATTGGCTTTATGCTCTTAATCGGTTACTTGGGAACTAAAATCTGGGTAAAACTTATCGCCGCACCAAAAGCAATCTTACTTCCCGTAATTATCGCCATTGCCTTCGTAGGAAGTTATGCAGTGAAAAATACAATGTTCGACGTGTATGTTTGTCTCGGATTCGGAATATTGGGATGGATTTTGCGTCGAAACGGGTTCCCCACTGCTCCCATGGTTCTAGCGATGATTCTCGGTAAAATGGCTGAAACCAATTTTCGACAAGCACTACTCGCC
The DNA here is from genome assembly GCA_014381485.1 of Fidelibacterota bacterium. Classification (GTDB taxonomy): domain Bacteria; phylum Fidelibacterota; class Marinisomatia; order Marinisomatales; family CAZVFT01; genus JACNLN01. The sequence goes on along the minus strand of JACNLN010000204.1, from coordinate 2,934 downwards.
GAAGGAACATGGTCTGTCTTCTTCACCAACCCTCTCAGTCTTGGACTTCTAATTCTCGCCGTATTTTCACTTGTTTGGCCTATAATAAAGGAACGTAAGAAGAGAGCTTCATCTGAAAGTGTGGCGTAACAATATGATTCGAAACATCATTATTCCTGTCATTTTAATCACTCCTGCCCTCGCACTAGCAGGTGAAAGTAGCAACACCGGCATTAACTGGGGATTTGTTATAATGAATCTCCTGGGCGGGCTGGCTCTCTTCCTTTACGGAATGGAGAAAATGAGCGAAGGGATGAAGAAGTCCGCCGGCGACAAAATGCGGAGCATCTTGTCTGCTCTGACCAACAACCGTGTCATTGCGATGATTGTGGGAGCTTTTGTCACCATGGTCATTCAGAGCAGTAGCGCAACCACGGTTATGCTGGTCAGCTTCGTGCAGGCGGAATTGATGAGTTTTACTCAAACTCTCGGCGTGATTCTCGGGGCTGACATTGGGACGACCATCACCGCTCAGCTTATCGCTTTCAAGCTGACGAACTACGCCATCCTGATGATCGCTGTGGGCTTCGGTATCACCATGTTTGCCCGCAAGGAATCCCACAAGCATGTAGGCGAGGCGATCCTCGGATTTGGCATTCTTTTCTTTGGCATGAAGCAGATGTCCGCAGCCATGGTTGATTTGCGCGATTATGCTCCATTAAAAGATGCCCTGAAGGGAATGGAGAATCCCCTGCTCGGTCTGCTGGTGGGGACACTGTTCACCGCTCTTATCCAGAGCAGCAGCGCCTTCACAGGAATTGTGATTACACTGTCGCTGCAGGGCTTCTTGACGCTGGAAGCCGGAATCCCGCTTATCTTCGGAGCCAATATCGGAACCTGTATCACCGCCGGACTGGCGAGCATCGGCACTACCCGGGAAGCCAAACGTGTCGCTCTGGCCCATGTACTCTTCAAAATCGGGGGTGTTGCACTCTTCTTTCTCTGGATACCGACCTTTGCCAGCTTTATAGAGAATGTCTCCATGGGGGCTGATGTGCCCAGACAGATCGCCAATGCGCATACTATTCTTAATGTGAGTATGGCTCTGGTTTTTCTTCCGTTTACTGCTCTATTTGCTAAGCTTGTCTACAGGTTCTTTCCCGAGAAGGAAGAGGAAGCAGGGCTTAAACCTGCCACGTGGCATCTCGATGAGAGTAGTCTTTCCACTCCTGCACTAGCTATTGATCTGGCCAAGTCTGAAGTCTCCCGCATGACCAAGATTCTGGGACGAATGGTGAATGCTATAATCCACCCATTTCTATCTGACGAATCAGGACAAGACGAAATCCATCCACAGCTTTCCATCGTTGAGGGAATCGAAATGCGTGAAGAGAAGATTGACTATCTGGATGAGAAGGTGTTGGATTATCTCGTGAAAATCGGGCGGAAGGAGATAACTGACAGACAGGCAAGTGAGGTTTATGGACTCATTTCAGTAGCCAACGATATCGAGAGTATTGCGGATATTGTTCAGAAGAACTTCATTCCGCTTATCGCTAAGAAACGTGCATTGAATCAGGATTTCTCTAAGGAAGGACAACAGGAACTGGAAGCTTATCACGTGAAGGTATGTAAGCAGATCAGCCGGGTAGCGAATGCCCTCGATGAGCTGGATCCCATCAAGGCGAAGAAAGTGCTCGTCAAAGAAGAGAAATATGAAGAGTTGGAATCCCAGTACCGTATGAGACATTTGGAGAGATTGTATGAAGAAAAAGAAGAGTCTCAAGAGACTCACGAAATTCATGTAGAATTGATGGATTTGCTCAAGCAGATAAATGTGTATACAGGCAACATCGCTAAGGCGATCCTCAAGACAGTTGGGGGTGTAAAGTGAGATGAACCGTAGATTTAAGAAATTAACTTTTCTTCTCTGTTTGATGTGGGGGCCATCTTTACTCCAGGCAGCTGATAAGGATTCTTCGGTTATCGAGTGGGGCTTTCTGCTTATGGGGCTATTTGGTGGATTGTCACTTTTCCTGTACGGTATGGCAAAAATGAGTGACGGTATGAAAAAAGCCGCTGGTGACCGTATGAGGAATATTCTTGCAGCTTTAACAAGAAACAGAGTTATCGCACTTACTGTTGGTGCTTTTGTAACTATGGTCATCCAGAGTAGTAGTGCAACTACGGTTATGCTTGTCAGTTTTGTCCAGGCAGAGTTGATGTCTTATGCTCAAGCGCTTGGTGTTATCATGGGTGCAAATATCGGCACAACTATTACGGCACAGTTAGTAGCATTTAAACTAACGGATTATTCTCTGGCGATGATAACCGTCGGTTTTATAATGACCATGTTTTCCAAAAAGGAAACCTATAAGTATTTTGGAGAAGCCATTTTAGGATTTGGCATCCTCTTTTTTGGTATGAAGCTCATGTCTGATTCCATGAAACCATTACGCAGTTATCAACCCTTTATTGATTTAATGAAAGGTCTTGAAAATCCATTTTTTGGATTATTGATTGGTGCAGGTTTTACTGCATTGATACAGAGCAGCAGTGCCTTTACAGGGATTATCATCGTTCTTGCACAACAGGGATTACTTACTTTGGAAGCAGGAATCCCACTGATCTTTGGAGCAAATATCGGAACCTGTATTACAGCAGGTCTGGCAAGCATTGGTACTATCCGGGGTGCTAAGCGAGTGGCAATAGCACACGTGTTGTTCAATATCGGAGGTGTTTTGGTCTTCATCTGGTTTATACCATATCTGGCGGATATTGTCCGTTGGATGTCTCCGGTTGCGGAAGGTACCGGGGCGGTAAAGTTGGCAATGGAGACTCCGCGGCAGATCGCTAACGCTCATACAATTTTCAATATTACAGTCGGACTTGTTTTCCTTCCATTTACAACCATTCTGACGCATTATGTTTACAAAATCCTACCGGATAAAGATA